>CAMMVE010000026.1 GCA_946500265.1 uncultured Clostridium sp. | reverse complement strand
TATTCTTCAATTTAATTTCATTTTCGTCCATAATATTTGCTCCTTATAATTTTTGGTAACATTATATCAAACATTTGTTTATTTGACAATAGCTATTGAAAAATAATTTTATTATGTTATAATTTATGCAACGGTTGATGAATCAAATTATTTTTTTGAGCAAAATATGGGAGGAACACTTTACAAATTATGCATATTTTTCGCAAATAACCTCCCTAAAGGCTCCAAAATCATTTAATTTTATGATAAAACTATTGCATTCATTTTCATTTTGTGCTAATATATAAAGGTACTGTTCATATAGGGGTATAGTGTCAATGGTTAGCACGATGGTCTCCAAAACCACAAGTCTGAGTTCGAATCTTAGTACCCCTGCCACATAAAAGGGAATAGTTATGAAGAAAATAAAAGAATTAATGTCAAAAGTTTTAACAAAAGAAGTAATATTGTACGCTATATTTGGAGTTTTAACAACTCTTATTAATATTGGTTCTTTTTATGTAATGACAAAATATCTTAGTATTGATGAAAATTTAGCAAATAATATAGCTATTATTATCGCTGTTTTATTTGCATATATAACTAATAGAAAATTAGTTTTTCATTCACAAGCACAAGGTTTTTCGGAAAGATTTATTGAATTTTGTAGATTTATTTTAGGTAGATTATTTACAATGTTTATTGAATCTTTCGGTGGTTCTTTAATGTTTAAATACCTTCCTATTTTACCAATTATTAGCAAGTGTTTAATTACAGTAATAGTAATTATTTTAAACTTTTTTATTAGTAAGTTCTTTGCTTTTAAATCACCAAATAAAGTAAATAACAAACTTTTATCTGAAGATAATAATATTTCAAAAAACAAAAATTAGATAATTTCGTGATTTCGTTAATTAGGAATTAAATAATTTAGAACTACATAATCTAAAAAATTAAACTAATTATAAAAAATGGAAAAACATTTTTAATTATTTAGATTTTAATATTTTCGGGGGCTATTAGATTTTTATTAAGGAGTGTTAATTTATGTCTAATGGCTTTTTTTTACCATTTAAAGTTCTTATTTTTTTAATTGTTTTTATAATAATTTTTATTTCAGTATTCTTTATTCCGATTTCTCCTGATGCATTTTATTCGTATGATGGAAGCTTATCACAAAATATTGTAATTGACATTAGCTCTTCGGGATATGCCTGGCCTTCTCCTGGTTATACTGGTATAAATTCATATTTTGGATATAGAACTTCACCAACTGCCGGTGCTTCTTCATATCATTCTGGATTAGATATAGCTGCACCAGAGGGTAGCAAATTAATTGCCGTCACATCAGGTCAAATTACTTTTGCAAGTTTTCTAGGTGGTGGTGGATACACTATAACATTGACATCCGGAAATATAAAGTTTACTTATTGCCATGTTTCTCCACACTATATTGTTAAAGTTGGAGACTATGTAGTTCAAGGTCAAGTAATTGGATATGTTGGTCCTAAGAATGTATATGGAGTAAAGGGTAATCAATATTTCGACGAAAATGGAAATCCAACAAATGGTGCAACAACAGGACCTCATCTTCATTTTGGAGTTAGAGTAAATGGCGAATATATAGATCCTTTAACATTATTTAACTGAGACAAGGGGACGGTTCTTTTGTCCCATTTTTGGAACAAAGGAACCGTCCCCTTGTCTCACCCTTGTCTTACATATCTTCGTCTTCTTTATTGTCTTGGTCATCTGAATTATCATCTTCATCATGTAATTTATATTTTTTATCCTCTTCTGCTACTTGGCTAGAATGGTGTGGGCAATTAGCCCCGCAAGATGAACAGTCTTCTTCTTGATCCCAGTCTAGTTCAATTATATTATTACATTTTGGACATTTAATTTCTTCTTTTTCATCCTCTTCAATATCAGCAGTAAATTCATAATTGCAATATGGACAAACTATTTCAAATTCATATCCTTCATCTTCTTCATAAATGTCACTTTCTATTTCATTAACCAATGACTGAACATTACTAACTTTATTATTTATTTCTTCTTGTCTAGCTTCAATTTCCTTTATTTTTGCATCTGTCAAAGCTGTAAGTCTATCAATTACATCCATAAAGGCCATACTAAGCTCCATCATTTTTTCTTTCGCATAATCTAAATCTTCTGGATTTTTAATATTATTTTCCAAATCTTCTAAAATTTGGACGTATTTACCTTTAATATTTGACATATGGTTTTATCCTTTCTATACTCTTTCCATATATTCACCAGTTCTAGTATCAATTCTAACAACGTCACCAATGTTTACAAACAATGGTACTGAAAGTTTGTATCCATTTTCTAGTGTTGCTGGTTTTCCTGATGTAGTTGTTGTATTTCCAGCAAATCCTGGTTCTGTATATGTAACTTCTAATTCCACAAACATAGGTGGTTCTACTGAGAAAACATTTCCTTTAAAAGATAATATTTTAACATTCATATTTTCCTTTAAGAATTTTAATCCATCTCCTATTTGATCTGCATTTAGTGGAATTTGCTCATATGTTTCATTATCCATGAAATAGTATAATCCACCATCATTGTATAAATATTGCATATCTCTTTTTTCAATTTCTGCTCCTGGGAATTTTTCTGATGGATTAAATGTTTTTTCTAAAACTGCTCCTGTTATTACATTTTTTAATTTAGTTCTAACAAAAGCTGCTCCTTTCCCTGGTTTTACATGTTGAAATTCAACTACTTTAAATACATTTCCATCCATTTCAAATGTTGTTCCGTTTCTAAAATCTCCTGCCATATATACTTCTGCCATTTATATTACCCCTTTCAAATTAACATAATTTTAACGTTTATTATTTTACCATAAAATCTTTCCTAAATCAAGCTTTTTATGCGCTTTTCTTTAATATTTGTTACTATTTAAAGATGCAATAGTTAGGTTATCTTTTAGGCAAGTATAAAGTATATTTAGCACTTAGCTTTAAGGGCAAAACATTTAAATAGCAACATCCTACTTATCCACTATAATATAATTTTTATCCGATTTTGTTAAATTTATACATCCAGATTTTGTAATTAATACTGTATCTTCTATTCTAACTCCTAATGCTCCTGGAATATATATACCTGGTTCATTAGTAACTACCATATTTGCTTTTAACATATTATCATTTTTGCCATTTATGTATGGCATCTCATGAATGTCAAGTCCTACTCCATGTCCTAAGCTGTGTACTAAGCTATATCCATTTATTTTAAAATCATTTTCAACCATTCTAGCCACAACTCTGATGCTTGCGCCCTCTTTATATTCTTTTAAAGTTTGCAACTCATTTTTTAATACTAAATCATAAATTTTCTGTGCCTGTACTGGTACATATCCAGCAAAAATGGTTCTTGTCATATCTGAGCAGTATCCTTTGTATTTGCATCCCATGTCAATAGTAATTGGGTCTCCTGCTTCTATTTTTTTATCAGAAGGCACTGCATGAGGCTTAGATGAATTCTTTCCTGATGCTACAATTGTTTCAAAAGCTAATCCATCTGCACCATTTTCTCTAAAAAATTTTTCAATTTCGTATGCGATTTCTTTTTCTGTCATTCCAATTTTTATAAAATTGCATAAGTGGGAAAAACATGAATCCGTGATATAACAAGCTTTTTCTATTAAAGATATTTCTTCTTCATCTTTAATCATACGCTGTTTTTCTATCAGATTTTCTGTTTCTTCAAAATTATTTATTTTGTATCTTTCTATATATTTTTTGTATGTTGCATAGGTTATATAATTTTCTTCAAATCCAACATTTTCGCAAAACAAAAAGAAATTCTCATAATCATCTCTTGAAATAGTAGAAATATCACTTACTATAATCTCATCATCTATTGTTAAAACAGATTTAACAGCTTCCAAATATCTACTATCTGTAATATAAAAATTTTCCTTTCTGGTTATTAGCAGTACTCCTTCCGCTTCTATCCCTGTTAAATATCTAACATTCACTGGATTTGATATAATCATTCCTTGCATATTTTCCATATTTATTTTATCTCTTAGCCATTTAATTTTAGGATTCATAAAATTCCCCCCTAAACTGTTACATTCAACTAGTAAAATAATTTCTCTATATATTAGTGCTATAATTTATACTTTATTTTCTCATTTTAATATGTTCCTAGTGAAAATATCTTTAGTAAAATCAGCATAAGGTCAGGTGTGTTTATATACATAGGTATCATACTTGCTACAACTATAAATGGGCCAAATGGAATATATTCATTGAATTTCTTTCTTTTGATAATAAGTATTACAATACTTACTATAGCAGCGAATAAAAATGCCATTACTGAAATCATAATCATATTTATCCAACCAAAGAAAAGTCCTAATGCTCCCATTAATTTTACATCTCCAAAGCCCATTGCTTCTTTTCCAGCAATAGCTCCACCAATTAATGTTATAAGTAAGAAAATTCCTCCACCAACTAGCATTCCTAAAATATTGTCCACAAAAATTCCTATACCTACAGTTGTATTTATAATTGTTTCTAGAAATGTAAATATAAGACCAAATTCAAAAATTGTTAGAGTTAATCTATTTGGTATGATTTGTAATCTATAGTCAATAACAAAAGCTATTAATAGCATTGGAATTAGTACCATATATTTTATTGTATCTATTGTAAGACCTTTGAAATATAAAAGTGCAATATATGAAACTGCAACAATTACCATTAATATATATTTTGGCTTACAATTTTTTAAATATTCTCTAAAAAAATCTTTTGAAAAAACTTTTTTGTATTCCGGTAATCTTAAATTACACCAGTCTATAAATTGACCTATTATTAGACCTATTATCCCTGCTATTACATAAGTTAGTATGTGTAAATCATTTATATACATTTGTATTTCTTCCCCCTTGAGTATATCTACTCTTTTATTTTAAACTTTCTCTTCTTTTTGCTTTTTCATATCTTTTTATTATATATTTTTCTAATGGTCTTTTTATTCGTGTTAATAAATAATCTTTTTCTTGTATTGGTTTAACTAAAATAGAAAACATCTCACATCTATTAGCACCAAGTACATCTGTAAAAATTTGGTCACCTACAACAGCTATATTTTCATTGTCTAACTTTAACAAATCTTTAGCGCGTAAAAAGCCTGATTTTAAAGGCTTCTTAGCAAAAAAGATATATGGCACATCAATAATTTTTGCCACTTGATCTATTTTATCGATTTTATTGCTATTTGATAAAATACAAATTTTTATACCTTTTTCTTTCAATTTTTTTGCCCAGTCAGCAACTCCGGCAGGCATTTTTCTATCCAAACTTATAAGAGTATTATCTACATCTAAAATTAACCCTTTAATATTATTTTTATTTAGCAAATCTAAAGTTATGTCTTTAACACTATTTAAATATTCCTTTGGATATAACATTATTCCTCCTAATTTATCGATTATAATATTATCAATATACTTGCCTTTTGTCAACCCTTATTACTTGGACAAAAGGGACACTCCTTTTTGTCCAAGTTTTTAAACTTCTGGGACACTCCTTTTTGTTCATTTTTTTGAACAAAAAGGAGTGTCCCTTCTGTTCAAGTTTCTCTACACGTCTCTATAGAGATTTCCGTATGTATATTGATTTCCTTCTAATTTGCTTTCTTTACGAGCTATGTCTATTATCTTATTTATCTCTTCAATTGTTTCATCTAATAAATCTATTCTAACTGAACTTACTTTTACTGGCACATGTGTTATGCATGTTGTTTTAGTATTAAATACAGTTGTAACAGTCTGCATGTTATCTGGCAATATTCTAAAATTGAATCCGTAATCTATCTCTCAAATAATACTTATTTGAGGTACTACATCTCATCTGACATTCTGGATAGCATTTATTTGAATTTCCTAACACGCAATAATTCATTTTCATTACTGGCGTATTTCCATACACAATTAATTCTAATGGAATTTTTGCATCATTTACTTCTATCAAATTATTTATGTCATCCAAATTCAGTTCTGGTGACAAAGTAATTTTACTTGCTCCTAGCTTTTTCAAAATATCTACACTTATTGTGTTAAATGCATTAAATGTAAAATTTCCTATAAATTCATATTTCTTTTTATATTTACTAAGCAATACAAAATCACCTAAGCTTGAGATTACAAATCCTGCAATATTATATTTCAATATTAAATCTTCTAGCTTATGTTTTATTAAATTCTTATAATTTGATTTTATTATCGCTGGCATGTATATGTATGTTTTAAATCTGCTTGTAATTAGTCTTAGGGCATCTTCACATTTTTTTTGCGTGAAGTATCGCAGTGGAACATATACACATGATACATGAGATGTTGATATTTTTGTATAATCAAAATCAGGATTTATTATATTAAAATACAATGCAATATTTTTTTCTTTATCATTAGATTTGTTTATAACTGTATTACTACTATTCTCCACTTTATTTTCTTTACTGCCACTAGATAAGCTCTTTAAGTATTTTTCATAAAGCTTATCCAACTCTTCTTCTTTAAATTCTGCATCTCTTTTCTTTCTAGAAATTATCATACTTTCTATTTTAGTAATAGACATTCTTCTTAATTCGTTTAATTCTTTTATTTTCGGTATAAATAGCCCTGTATCTAAATCAATGTCCATTTTAGAAAATTCGAAAGGAGTATCATTTGTTTTTCTGATTTGAGATATTATTCTTTCTTCTGTAATTGGGTTATTTAACGCTTTTTCAGGTATTATGCCAGAATGCATTTTTATGTTTATATTTTTATATAAGTCACCACTTATTCCATAAAGTCCTACTTCCATGTCTATTGGCTGATCTTCCTTTACTGTTATATTACATCTTAGCGGAAGCTTTATATTTTCTGATTTAAATGAATTATCAGCCTCTGTTATTTGTTTTTTGCTAGATAATTTATATATTTTGTCACCAACTTTAATATTTCCCTTCATTCTTCCTATTGTAACTCTACTGCCTTCGTGTGCCTCAGAAATATTGGAATTATCTTGCATTAACTCAGATACAGTATACTTTGTGTTTTCATTTTCAAAATTAATTGTATCTCCTATTTGAATAGTATCATTTAAAGATAATTTAACATGTCCTTTAATTTTATTATATCCTGCAACATTACCTATATATATTCCCATATTATTTGGTTTTTCTTTATATACAAGTTCTCTATTTTCTTTATTTGATAAATGACCTGTTGAAAATCCTCCTCTATTGAAGATTTGTTTTAACTCTTGAACATCTTTTTCATCTACTACATATTCCTTACTTTCTAGTACCATGTCAATATATTTTCTGTAAATTCTTGTAACAACTGCCACGTATTCTGGGGATTTTAATCTTCCTTCTATTTTGAAACATTTTACTCCAGCATTTATTAATTGTGGAATATAGTCCAAAGAGCACAAATCTCTAGGACTGATTAAATATCCTTTGTCTATAACAGATTCGGTTATTTTATTACCTTTTTCTTTTTCTTCTATAAGTTGATATGGTAATCTACATGGTTGTGCACATCTTCCACGATTACCTGAACGCCCTCCAACCATACTAGAAAATAAGCATTGACCTGAATAACAAATGCATAATGCTCCATGTATGAAAGTCTCAATTTCAATATTTGAATTAGCACAAATATATTCAATTTCTTGTATTGAAAGTTCTCTTGATAAAACTGCTCTTGAATATCCTAGCTTTTCTAATTCTTGCACTCCTTCTAAATTATGAATTGTCATTTGAGTACTTGCATGTATAGGAAGGTCTGGAAATAGTTTCATTAGGAACCTAGCAAGTCCTAGGTCTTGTACTATAAGGGCATCTATTCCAAGCTCATATGCTTTTTTTGCAACTAATACAGCATCTTTAAATTCATGATTCTTTATCAAAATATTAAGCGTAAGATGTGTTTTTACATTTCTTAAAGCACAATAATTTATTACTTTTTCTAATTCATCGAAATCAAAATTTGTAGCTGAAGCTCTTGCATTAAACTGACTTGCGCCAAAATAAACTGCATTTGCGCCATTTTGCACTGCTGCTTTTAAACACTCGAAATCCCCAACCGGAGAAAGTAGTTCAACTTCATTTTTCATCAAATTCTACGTCCCTTCTTGTTTGACATTTAATAATTTTTTAACCATTATAGATTATATTATATATAAGCAAAAAAATCAATTTAAACTGTAACAAAAAAGCGACCTTTTCATATTATATATAAACAACAAATAAGGGGGTTTTGAATATGCAAGACGAAGTAAGAAACTGTGGATGCGGATGCGGCAATGGTGGATTTTTAGGTAATCTTTTCGGCGGATGTGGTTGTGGAGATAATAGTATATTATTCTTTATTCTAATATTCTTAATTTTATTCTGCAATTGTGGATGCAATAGATAGGTAAATTAGGGACACATTTAAATGTGTCCCACATCATGCCTTGCAGTAAGTTTTATGATTAAATCCATATTATCATCTTTAGCTGCCTTATTTCTTCTTATTGCTCCACACTTTTTACACTTAAAAACTATAACATAGCCTTTCTTACTGTCAAGTTCCACGCTTATTGGTTCTAATAATCCTCCACAGTCTTCTGCTCTATCCCCTGGATTCACATCTACATGCTTAGAAAATAAGCACTTTGGGCAATGATTTCTACAAGAATAGCCTAGTGGTTCTACTTTTTCTCCACAATTCTCACAAATAAAAGCTTCATCTATTTCTGTAAATTTTCTACTCAATTATCTTACCTCCATTTTTTGTATTATGTAAATCCTGCGTATCAATGGGTACAGACCCCTTTAGGTAACTTCGGGGAAACTATACTTCAAATATGCTTCCACCTATGAATTCTCTAAGTAATGAATTTTTTGGTACATATTCGTCTCCAATATCATCAAAGTATTTTAATAATTCATACAAACTTTTTGCCTCTGAAAATTCTGGATGTGTATTATCTATTGCCTTTAAAAGTGGCATTGCATACTTCTTCAATACACATATCTCATATATTAGTGAGGTATTGAACATACTGTCAGCATCTTCTTGATATGGGAATATATAATTTTCTTCTCCTCTATTTACCATGTCCCAATTTTGAAGTGTGTGTAATGCCTCATATCCTCTAAAGTTATAGTCTCTTACTAACCTACGTATTAATCTAGTATCTGTTGTTGATATTCTGTTATAATAATCTATATTTAGCACTGTTAATGCGCTTATATAAATTTTGTATTTTTGTTCTTTTGGTATAGAAGCTGTTAATTTATCATTTAGGCAATGTATTCCTTCGATAACAAGAACTTCATTATTTCTCATTCTCATTTTTTCGCCATTAAATGATTTTTTTCCTGTTTTAAAATCAAATGTTGGTAATTCAACTTCTTCTCCATTTAAAAGCTTAGTTAAATGATCGTTGAACAAAGCTAAATCTATTGCCTCTAGTCTTTCAAAATCGTAATTTCCGTTTTCATCCCTTGGAGTATCTTCTCTTTCTACAAAATAATTATCTACAGAAATCGTCAAAGGCTTTATACCATTAAGTTTTAATTGTATTCCTAACCTCTGTGCAAAAGTTGTCTTTCCAGATGATGATGGTCCTGCTATTAAAATAATTTTAACACCTTTTCTTTTTACTATTTTATCAGCTATATCGGATATTTTCTTTTCATGCAATGCTTCTGCAAGAAGTATTAGTTCTTTTTCCTTGCCTTCTTCTATTTTTTTATTTAGTTTGTAAATTGTGTTTATATCTAAAACTGTATGAATGTCTTCATATTCTTCCAAAGTGTGAAGTAATTTCTTTGTTTCTTTATATTTTTCTATTCTGTCTGGATTCTTCTTGTCTGGATATCTCAATAAAAACCCATCATGATATTTTACTACCTCAAATAATTTTATATATCCAGTACTAATTGGCATAACTCCATAAAAATAATTATAATAGCTCTCGCAAAAGTAAAGCGAAACCTCATCCTTATACTTATTGTCTAATTGAAGTCTTCCTCTTAAAGTTTTTTCCTTTTGATAAAACTTCTCCGCTTCTTCTTTTGTCATTTCTATCTTTTTAATTGGCAAATTACTATTTACAATATCTTGCATTTCCCTTTTTATATTGTTGATCATCTCATTTGTGACCTTCATATTCTCTACACTGCAATAAATAGAATTTGATAATTGGCAATTTACCGTAAGAAGTGCTTTAGGATACACTCTGTTGAAAGCCATACCCATAACATATAAAATTCCTCTTTGATAAACTCTTCTACCATCTCTAGTCGTTATATCAATTGGCTCAACATTATCTAATGAATCTACACTTGCATTGAGTGAAACAACCTCATTTTTATACTTACATGCAAGTATATTTCTATCTTGATCATCAATAAATTTATCTTTTGCCAACATAAAATCACATTCCTTTCTATCTTGTCGTTTTAGGGACAGGTCTCCCGCCGACAAATGTCGCCGGGAGACCTGTCCCTAAAACGACATTACGACATTTTCTCTTTTATTTTCACTAATGTGTTTAGTGCTTCTATTGGAGTTAATTCGTTTACATCAACTTTGTCTAACTCTTGTGCTATTTCTGCTAATTTATAATTATACATTGTAAGCTGTCCTTCGGCTACATTTTTGTTTTCTTTTTCCATTTTTTTATTGCTTAGCACATTTCTTCTTTCTATTGATTTTAATATTTCATTCGCTCTTTTTGTTACACTTTGTGGGACTCCTGCAAGTTTTGCTACATGCACTCCATAGCTTTCATCTGTTCCACCTTTTACTATCTTTCTAAGGAAAATTATATCTTCTCCTTTTTCTTTTACTGCTACTGAGTAATTTTTTACTCCTTGCAACTTGTTTTCTAAGTCTGTTAATTCATGATAGTGTGTTGCAAATAATGTTTTTGCTCCACATTTTTCGCTATCTGATATGTATTCTGCAACTGCCCACGCTATAGATAATCCGTCATATGTTGATGTTCCTCTTCCTATTTCATCAAGTATTACTAAGCTATTTGCTGTTGCCTCTTTTAGTATTTGTGCCACTTCCATCATTTCTACCATAAATGTACTTTGTCCCATACTTAAGTCGTCTGATGCACCAACTCTTGTGAATATTTTATCTACCACTCCAATATGTGCATATGATGCTGGTACAAAGCTTCCGCATTGTGCCATCAATACAATTAGTGCTACTTGTCGCATATATGTAGATTTTCCAGCCATATTAGGACCAGTTATTATAGATAGTCTATTCTCGCCTTTATCCAAATATGTATCATTTTGCACAAAACTTCCACTTGGTAGTATTTTTTCTATTACTGGGTGGCGACCATCTCTAATATCTATTACTCCACTATTGTCTACTTCTGGTCTCACATAATTTTGGTCTTCTGCTACTATTGCAAATGAGCATAAGCAGTCCAATATAGAAACTATTCCTGCTGCCTTTTGAATTCTTTCTATTTGTGCTTCTACTTTATTTCTTACTTCAACAAACACATCATATTCTAAGTTTACTACTTTCTCTTCTGCACCTAATATTTGATTTTCTAGCTGTTTTAGCTCTTCTGTAATATATCTTTCTCCGTTTGTTAAAGTTTGTTTTCTTATATATCTATCAGGAACTAAGGATAGATTAGATTTTGTTACTTCTATATAATATCCGAAAACTTTGTTGAAGCCAACTTTTAATCCTTTAATTCCTGTTTTTTCCTTTTCGTCTACTTCTAATTGTACTATCCATTTTTTTCCATCAGTTGTAGCTTCTTTTAGCTTGTCTATTTCCTCGTCATAACCTTTTTTTATTAATCCACCTTCTTTTATTGTAATTGGTGGCTCTTCTACTATTGTTTTATCTATGATTTTATATATATCATTTAGTGTATCTAATTCTGAATGTAATTCCTTAAGAAAATCAGACTGTGCTCCTGCTAATATTCTCTTAATATCTGGCAATTGTTTTGCAGAGTTTTTCAAAGATATCAAATCTCTTCCATTTGCTGTACCATAGGCTATTTTACTAGCAAGTCTTTCTATATCATATACTTTTTTCAAACTGTCTACAATATCTCCCCTAAAAATGATATTGTCTTTTAATTCTGTTACTGCATCTAATCTTTTATCTATTTGCTTAGGGTCTATAAGAGGATTATTAAGCCATCTTCTTAAAAGTCTTCCGCCCATTGCTGTAGCTGTTTTATCTAAAACCCACAACAAAGTTCCTCTTTTTGCCTTATCTCTAAGCTTTTCGGTTATCTCCAAGTTTCTCCTAGCATTGATATCTAAAGCCATATATTTAGTGGTATTATAGAATATTAATTTATTAATATGGTCCAAGTTATTTTTCTGAGTTTCTAGCAAATATGCTAAGAGGGCATTTGTAGATGCTACAGATAGCATATGTTCCATTATTCCATCAAAAGGTTGATCTTCATCATCTACAATTTTATATTTTACAACTAGTTTTTCATAATTATCAGTAAATTCTCTTTCTTCTAATCTAGTTATATATACATCAAATCTTTCTTTTATTCTATCTAATTCTTCTTTGCTATCAAACATTAATGGATTTACAACAAGTTCTGCTGGTGAATATTTTGATATTTCATCTAATAATATGGCAAAATTATTGGTTTCCTTGATTTCAGTTGTCCTAAAATCACCTGTAGTAATATCACACACAGTTACTCCATAATAAATAGCATTTTTGTAAATGCTCATTATGTAATTATTTTTCTTATCCTCTAAAAGATTTTCTTCTATTACTGTTCCAGGCGTTACAACTCGAATTACGTCTCTTTTTACCATACCTTTTGCTTGCTTTGGATCTTCTAATTGCTCACAAATTGCAACTTTATATCCCTTTGATATAAGTCTTGAAATATATGTATCTGCTGCATGAAAAGGCACTCCACACATAGGAGCTCTTTCTTCTTGTCCACATTCTTTTCCTGTAAGTGTTAGTTCTAGCTCTCTTGATACTTTAATTGCATCATCAAAGAACATTTCATAAAAGTCTCCTAATCTATAAAACAAAATGCAGTCTTTGTACTTTTCTTTCATATCTAAATAATGCTGCATCATTGGTGAAAATTCTGCCATATATATTCCCTCTTTCTAATATTCTATTTGTTTCCTCTTTTATTTTTATATTTGTTTTTAATGCTCTTGCTCCATATCTTGCTTTGTTTCTTTTCTCTCTCTTAAATTTTTTTCTTTGTCTGTTTCTGGCATTTTTGGCTCTTTTTGTCCTGACGAAATTGGCGTAACATCTACTTTTAAGCTTTCTTTAAATTCTTTCTTTTGACTTGCTTCTCCCTGACTTGCTAAGTGCTCTCTAGCATTTCTTTCAATTTCAATTCTGTAAAGTTCATTTAATAATTTATATATTCTATTTTGTGAATATCCCATTCTTTTAGCTGCTTCTACTTTTCCTACTTGCATATATAATTCTTCATATTCTTTTTCGAGTTTTAATAATTCTTGCCTTCTTCTTTCTATGTTATCCATTCCTTTTGTTTCTACAGCTTCTAGTTTTGCCATTCGCCACTCTTCTTCTTTTCCCAGCTTTTGAGAGTGAGATTTCTTACGTGCCACGCTTTTATATAAATTATATAAGTCCCTCTCTTTTGGGTTATCTGACTTTTCTAGTTTTGCAATTTTTCTTGAAATAGTTCTAACTCCAATATTATACTTATCTGCTAATTCTTGCATAGTTACTCCTGTTGTTAACAATTCAGTAACAAATCCTACAATATTAACATCTTTTCTTTCTTTTGGCTTATATGGTTTGACCTTAACAAACTCTTCATATAGTTCTGGGTTCAACATTGACAGTTCTTGTATTTTATTATTAAGTGTTCTTGCTTCGGTATGCAATTCTTTTATTACCATTGCTTTTGATTTCTTCCCTGCAATTATATCTTTAACAATACTTTCAAATTCTTCTTGAGTAATTTCTTTCAATTAATATTCCTCCACTCTTTATGATATCACCTTTTAATTTCATTTTCATATATATTTGAAATTCTGTGATATATTTTTATATAATCTCTCCCTTTAAGTACCACATATGTTCTGATACAATTTTAATTTTTACCATCTTTCCAATTAAATTACTATTTCCTTCAAAAATCACTACTTTGTTTGAATCTGTTCTACCTGTAAGGTATTGCTCATTTGTTTTACTAAATCCTTCTACTAGAATTTCTTGTACTGTTCCTATATATTTTTGGTTGTTTTCTTCCAGTATGTCTTCATATAATTTTTTTAATCTATCAAATCTTCTATGTTTTATATTCTCTGGAATTTGGTTTTCCATTTTGTCTGCTGGTGTTCCTACTCTTCTTGAATATATAAACATAAAAATTTGCTCAAATTTTACTTTTCTTACCACATCTAATGTATCTTCAAAATCCTCTTCTGTTTCTCCTGGAAATCCTACAATTATATCTGTAGAAAACTTAACATTTGGAATCGCTTTTTGCATTTTATTTACTAATTCTAAATATTGCTCTTTAGTATATACACGGTTCATTTCTTTTAGTACATTAGTACTTCCTGACTGTAATGGTAAGTGAATAAATTTAGAAACTTTTTCGCAGTCTCGTATTGCTTCAATTACATCATCAGTAAAATCTTTAGGATGTGGTGAAATAAATCTAATTTTTTCTATTCCATCAATTTTATTTACTGCTCTTAGTAATTTAGCAAAAGAATCAATTTTATCTTCTTCTTTACTAATGATTTCTTGATTTGTTGCTAAATCATCTCTATTATCAATGTCATTTTTTTCTTGCTGTTTAGCCTTTTCTCTTTCAACTCTCATGTATGAATTTACATTTTGACCAAGTAAAGTTATTTCTTTGTATCCTTGTTTAGCAAGCTCAGTAATTTCTGCAATTATATCTTCAGGTTTTCTGCTTCTTTCTCTTCCTCTAACATATGGAACAATACAATATGTACAAAAATTATTACAACCATTCATTATTGTAACAGATGCTCTAATATTATCGCTTCTTTGTATTGGAAGCCCTTCTATTATTTCTCCATCTATGTCCATAATATCTGTAATTTTTTTATTTTCAATTATTGCTTCATATAAATCTTTAGGAAATTGGTGCAAAGTATGTGTACCAAAAATAACATCATATTTATAGCTTTTCTTTATTTTATCAACTATATGTTTTTCTTGCATCATGCAACCACCAATAGCTATGATAGTACCTCTTGCTTCTTTAAGTTTCTTCACTTCTCCCAATTTTCCAAAAAGCTTTTCCTCTGCATTTTCTCTTACACAACAAGTATTATATATTACTAAATCTGCGTTCATAATGTCATCTGTCTCAGTATAGCCCATTTTATTTACCATACCACAAATTTTCTCTGAGTCATTTTCATTTAATTGACAGCCCATTGTAAAAATGAAATACTTTAGATTTTTTCCTTCATTTATATTTTTTACTTTTTCTATATATTTTAAATCTTCTCTTATATCTTTGCTATCCATTTATTATTACATTCCTTCCTTGTTGCACTTTAGACCAATATATTTTACATGAAAATAGCTCTTTTTTCAAGTGCTTTTTTCGTAACATTTAACTGATATAGTAAAATTTAATATGTTGTTATAGAATACTTTTAAAAGTATTTTACTTACTCTACGAGTATGTTGCTAACTATTGAAGTCATATTTTATCAATTTTTGTCGAAAAAATAGTATTGATTTTTGTTAAAATTAATGTTATATTTTAGAAAAAAATGGAGGGGATTTTTTATGGAAGAAAATATGGAGAAAAGAGAAAAGAAAAACAGAAAGGTTTTAAAAATTATAGGTATTATAATTTTAATTTTATTATTAATTTTACTAATTTATTTTATTAGAAATTTTGTTATTGTAAATAGTTTTTCAGAAATACAAAGCTCAAACAATTACCACTATAAATTTACGAAGGATGATGGTAGTTTTGAATATTCTTATAAAGATGGAAAAAGTGTTGAAATTTTCAGAGTTAATGACCAAATTGCATCTATAGACTGGTACGATAAAAATACAAGAGAAAGAATATATGTCGAGCCTTTATCATCAAAAGCTACAATATCACATATTCAAAATCACGAATCTGGATTAGTAGGTTCACTTCTTTTAGAAACTGCAATATCAGATAATGTATCAGGAAGGCTAAATAAGGCTTTTTGTTCATTTATAACAACGGAAAATATAGATGGAGTTGAATGTTACAAATTGCAACCATGGTGTGGCGTTTTAAGCAATACATTCTATTTTAATAAAGACTCAAAACTTATGGAAAAAGCTATTATTGGTAACTCTGATGTTAACTTTAGTGACTGGACAATAAATCAGCTAACTGACGAAGACGTTGCAAGACCTGATTTAAGTAACTATGAAATTATTGAAGAAGAATAATTTATTATAAACTCTAATGATAGGAGCCCTTTTTAGGAGCTCCTATTATTTTTCAATACATATTAAAATTTCTACTTGCAAAATCTATGCTTTCCTATAGTTACAGTCATTGGTCTTGACCAAATCCATTTATTTGTTGCAGTACTTGGATTAAAATAATATATTGCTCCATTTGATGGATCCCATCCATTTAAAGCATCTTGTGCTGCTTTTTTTGCTGTGTCATTTGGTGTTAAATTTATTTGCCCATCGCTTACTACGTCAAATGCACCGCTTTGATATATTACACCTGCTACTGTATTAGGAAATGAGCTATGTTCAACTCTATTTAAAACCACTGCAGCAACTGCAACTTGTCCTTGATACGGTTCTCCTCTTGCCTCTCCATATACTAATCTACTAAGCAAATTTAAATCACTTGAGTTTGTTGATGAACTAGAATTACTACTAGAACTATTTCCAGATGAATTATATATTCCCATTGCTTCTAATGTATTTTTCCCTGCAATTCCATCTTCTTTCAGTCCATTTTTTCTTTGAAACCATTTTACAGCAGATAAAGTCTGGCTTCCATAAATCCCATCAACATTTCCTTTATAATAGCCCCATCTTTTCAATTTTGTTTGTATTGTTCTCACTTCTTCTCCTCTAGAACCATATTTTGATAAAGCCAATACTTCGTTATTTCTAAAAAAGACATTATATGAAACAAAAATTGTGCTTACTAAAAATATAATAAAAACAGCTTTCAAATTTTTCTTTAATTTTATAGCCATATAAAAAACACCACTTTCTTCAAAAATAAATTTATCATTATTCTATCCAAAACTGGTATTTTTATACACTATTTTATATTTAATTTATATACAGCTTCAATGCTGAAACACTGGGGACACATTTAAATGTGTCCCCATGTTTCACTAATTAAAATATTCCTACAATATTTCCATCTGCATCCAAGTCAATTTGCTCAGCTGCTGGTACTCGTGGAAGTCCTGGCATTGTCATTATTTTACCTGTTATTGCAACTACAAATTCAGCTCCAGATTTTAAAATTATTTCTTTCACATGAATTTTAAAAGGTTCTGTGCATTCTAGATTCTTAGGGTCGTCTGAAAATGAATATTGTGTTTTTGCAATGCATACTGGCAAATTTCCATATCCCATTTTTTCAATTCTGCTTATCATTTCTTCTGCCTCTTGCGAAAATTCTACACCTTCTGCTCCATAAATTTTAGTTGCAACATCATTTATTTTTTCTTTTATGCTTTTATTTAAATTATATGCATAATTTAATTTTGAATTTTTTTCTGTTAATTTTACTATCTTTTCTGCTAAATCAGTAGCTCCTTCGCCACCTTTTTCCCAACTTTCAACTAAACTTAGCTCTATATCATATTCTTTTAATTTATTTCTTAAAAACTCTATTTCTCTTTCTGTATCATGTGTATATTTATTGATAGCTACAATTACATTTAATCCATATTTATTTTTCAAATTATCAACATGTCTTAAAAGATTATTAAATCCTCTTTCAAGTGCTTCTATATTTTCATTTTTTATCTCGTCTTTTGGCATTCCTCCATGATACTTAAGAGCTTTAATTGTTGCAACACACACAACTGCATCTGGTTTTATCTCTGCTTTTCTACATTTTATATCTAAGAACTTCTCTGCTCCTAAATCTGCGCCAAATCCTGCTTCTGTTATAACGTAATCTCCAAGTTTCAATGCCATTTTTGTTGCAATAATACTATTGCAGCCATGCGCAATATTTGCAAATGGTCCACCATGAATTATGGCAGGTGTGTGCTCTAGCGTTTGAACTAAGTTTGGATTTAAAGCATCTTTAAGAAGTACTGTCATTGCTCCCTCTGCTTTTAAATCTCTTGCTGTAATTGGTTTATCATCTTTAGTATATCCAACTATTATATTTCCGATTCTTCTTTTTAAATCTTCCAAATCAGTTGCCAAGCAAAAAATTGCCATTATTTCAGATGCTACAGAAATATCAAATCCATCTTCCCTTGGTACTACGTTTTTCTCTCCTGATAAACCAGTTTCAACTTTTCTTAATTGTCTATCATTTAAATCAACACATCTTCTCCATGTAACTCTGTCAAAACCTAATTCATTTCCAAAATATATATGATTATCAATAATTGCTGAAAGTAAGTTGTTAGCTGATGTTATTGCATGTATATCTCCTGTAAAATGCAAGTTAATGTCTTCCATTGGAGCTACTTGAGAATATCCTCCTCCTGTTGCTCCTCCTTTAATTCCAAATACCGGTCCCAAAGAAGGTTCTCTTAGAGCTAAAACAGATTTCTTTCCTATTCTCTGCAAACCATCTGCTAATCCTATTGCCATTGTTGTTTTTCCCTCTCCTAATGGTGTAGGATTAATTGCAGTAACCAGAATAAGCTTTCCGTCTTTTTTATCTTTTAATCTTTTAAAAGTATCTAAAGAAATTTTTGCCTTATATTTTCCATAAGTTTCTAACTCTTCCTCTAAAATACCTAATTTTTCAGAGACCTTATCAATTTTCTCTAATTTAGTGTTTCTTGCAATTTCAACATCTTCCATCAGCTTCACATTCCTTTCTATTTTTTATTATTCTATAAAATTAGACATGTATTTTTTAACATGCCTAATTTAAAAGTCTTAAAATATTATTAGTATAATATGTTTTACTACATATTATTTTATCCAAATATTAGTCCAACAATTAACCCAATAAAAGCTCCTACAAATACTTGAGTAGGTGTATGTCCTAATACTTCTTGAAGTTTTTCGGTAACCTCTACATTTGATAATCCTGGAGTCTGTACTATTTTATTTAATAGCTTAGCTTGTTTTCCTGCTGCTCTTCTTACTCCAGCCGCATCATACATTACAACAAAAGCAAAAACCACAGATAATCCAAATATTGCAGAATTTATTCCATAATTTTTTCCTATCATTGTGCACAATGCTACAACCACAGCAGAATGAGAGCTTGGCATGCCACCAGCTCCTAATATTCTTTTAAAATTAAATTTCTTTGTAGTTACTAAATCATATATCAATTTAAATAACTGAATAAAAAACCATGTTGCAAATGGTACTATTAAGTACCTATATTCATAAATTATCCCCATCATTTTATCTTAATCCTCATTTTGTACAAATTTTTCTTCTGCTAATTCTCCATCTTCGCCTTTAATTAGCATAGTTATTTTCTTTTCTGCTTTTTCTAGCATCTCGCTACATTCTTTTGAAATCTTCATTCCTTCTTCAAATCTAGAAACAGACGTATCTAAATCCAAATCTCCTTTTTCAAGTTCAGTAGCAATTTCTTCTAATTTTTTCATATTCTCTTCAAAGCTAGTAGTCTTTTCTTCCATTTATTTCAACCCTTTCCAACACTTTTTGTCCCAAAGTGGCTGTCCCCTTTGTCACACATTTATTTTTCTTGAACCTCTCCTGTGCTTAGATTAACAAGTAGAAATTTGTTTGAACCACCTTCTGCACTTCCTGCTACTACTCTATATCTACCATCAGAATTTACTGAATCATATCTAAAATATACACCATCTGTACTTCCATATTCTTCTGCATAATATTCTTTTGCAAGTTCTACTGCTCTTTCTTCTCTAGATGCAGTTGTTCCTGGTACTACTTCTGATGTGCTAGAGTTATTTCCTGTATTGCTCTGGTCATTATTTTCTGGCTCTTCTTCAGGTTCGTCTGTCACATTTCCGCTTGTTTCATTTGCTGTTTCATTTGCTATTGTATTTGCTTCGTCAACATTATTTGTATTTATTATATTTGTATCAACTTCATTACCAGTATCAGTTTCTATACCGTTTATTATATTTGCTGAGTTTGTTTCTTCTGCATCTGGTTTTATGCCTTTTATTCCAAGCCAAATAAGTACTATTATTAAAATTACAACTATTACTATTAATGTTATTTTTAATCCTTTATTCATATGTATTCCTCCTTAGTCATAATATCTTTGCCCTAGATGTTCCATCAGTTAGTCGTATATCTATTTCATCATCTCTCTTCAATTGAGATACAGAACTTATAACCTTTCCATCCATCTGCACAATTGAATAACCTCTTGTAAGAGTTTTTAGTGGACTCAAACCATCCAATTTAGCCACATGTTTTACCATTTCTGTTTTCTTTTTATTATAGATTGCTGTCATACTATTTTGAATTGATTTCACTTTCATGTCAATTAAAATATATTTTTCATTAATCTTTTGTAGTGGTTCTTTAAACACTCTACTATTCATGCACTTTTCATATCTAAGTTTCATGAACTCTACTTTTTTCTTAAGTGCCAATTTATATCTATTATTATATCCCTCTAATTTTAAAATTAAGTCTGAAATATTTGGCACTGCAAGTTCTGCTGCTGCAGATGGTGTAGGTGCTCTCAAATCAGCTACAAAATCCGCAATTGTAAAATCGGTCTCGTGCCCCACTGCAGATATAACTGGAAGTTCTGAATCATAAATAGCTCTTGCAACAATTTCTTCATTAAATGGCCATAAGTCTTCCAATGACCCACCACCTCTTGCTAATATAATTACATCAGCAAGTTTTTTCTCATTCATCGTTTTTATTGCATCTACTATTTTTTCTGCTGCTCCTGCGCCTTGAACAGGCACTGGCAATAGTTTTATGTATACGTTTGGATTTCTTCTTGTAGAAACATTTATAATATCTCTTATTACCGCACCTGTATTTGAAGTAAGCACTCCTATACATTTAGGCATAAGAGGTATTTTCTTTTTGTGACTTTGGTCAAATAATCCTTCTTTTTCCAATTTTGCTTTTAATTCTTCATAAGCTTTATATAAACTTCCTAATCCATCTTCTTGCATAGCTTTGCAATAAATCTGATATATTCCATCTCTTTCAAATACTGATACAGTTCCAAAAATTGTTACTTTCATACCATCTTTTGGTTCAAACTTCAAATTGCTTGCAAAGCTTTTAAACATTATACATTTTATTAAAGAGTTCTCATCTTTAAGTGTAAAATATAAATGTCCAGTATAATGATGCTTGTAGTTTGAAATTTCTCCTTTTACAAGCACATTATTAAGCATTTCATCATCAGCAATTTTTTCTTTTATGTATTTATTCAAATCTGTAACAGTAATCGGATTATATGTCATTAGTTTTCTTTGGCTCCTTCATCTAAATTATTCTTCTTTACAATACTTGCAAGCACACCATTAATAAAGCTTGGAGATTTTGTATCTCCAAAAGATTTTGCAAGCTCAACCGCTTCATTTATTACTACTTTAAATGGTGTTTTTAGAAATAGCATCTCAAAAATTGCTATTTCTAATATAACAACATTAACTTTAGAAAGTCTTTCATAAGTCCATTTTTCAGATAGACAACTTTCAATTTGCTTTTTTATTTGTTTCGCATGTCTTTTGGTTCCATAAACTACATCTTTAATATACTTTGTTGTAGCCTTTCCGTGAATATCTCTATCTTCCAAAAACATATCTACATTTTCTTTATATTCTTCATATTTAGTTCCTTGTGTTTCTAAACTATATACTATTTCAAATGCAACTTTTCTATTATCTGACATACTCATTTTGTTTCAGTTATTCCCCTTTTTATAATCTATCTATAAAATTCTTTAATTTATCTTTTACACTATCTTTGTTATGTTGGAAATAGTGTCCTGCATACCCACAGACTACTATCAATATGATAGCAATAATCAAAAGATAGAATCTTGTGAGTAATAATACTATGGCTACTAAGATACCAACTATCATACCACCATATTGTGACATAAACTTTTTAAAATCGTCCATATATCACCATCATCCTTTCTACTCTATGCCTCCAATGTATTTTCTTTTGTTGGTTCTATATTTTTAACTTTTATATTTACTTCTTTAACATCTAAATCAGATGACTTTTTGATAGTATCTTTAATTTTGTTTTGCATATTTTTTGACAACTCTTTAATAACAGCATTTTCTTTTACAACTAAATTTACATATACTGTTAAATTGTTCTCTTTATCTAATTCTATTTTTGTAGTAACATCTTCTGCACTATCAAAACCTTTTACAACAGCATTAACAAGATTTTCTATTGTTTCTCTTGTAATTAAAAGTTTTCCATTAGAATTTTCTAAAAGTATACCATTTCCATATTCTTCTTTGTTTTTTGCACTCGAATCAAAGAATATACATCTAATTGCTAATAGAATGAATATTATTGATAAGCCAAGTAATACTTTAGAAGTAACACTGCCAGTTATTGCAGCATTTATAACATCTCCTACCAAGCCCACATCAAGCCATCCAAATATTGCCAAGCATAAAATAACAGATATTATAAGCATTAGGCTAGAAAAAAGTACTAAAGTTATTTTTTCAATTGTTTTCATATATAAATCCTTCCTACACTTCAATTTTTATAAATTCATTTAATTAATTATTTTGGCTATTATCATCAGTTTTTTCTTCTTCCACATTGTTAATGTTATTAGCATCTGTATTAACACCTTGAACATGAACATTAACATCTACAACTTTAAGTCCTGTCATTCCTTCAACAGCTTTCTTAACTCTGTTTTGAATTTCAAAAGCAACATCAGGAATTCTTACACCATATTCTACTATGATGTTTACATCAATTCTAGTTTCTTTTTCTCCTGCTTCAACTTTAATTCCTTTAGCAAAATTTCTTTTACCACTAAAAACTTCAGAAATTCCACCAGCAAATCCTCCTGCCATAGAAGCAACTCCTGGTACTTCAGATGCAGCAGCTCCTGCTATAACTGCAATAACATCATCTGCTATTTTAATGTGAGCATTCTCTAAAGAAACTTCTGCAGTTTCCTCCACATTAACATTTTCTACATTGTTTACATTTTCTTCAACATTATTATTTTCATCCATAACTATATACCTCCTAAAAAATAGTTTGTCTTTTTCGATATTACTAGTATACCAATTTTTAATAATTTTTACAACTATTTTAAGAAAATTTTAACATCTTGTTTTGATAACGGAGGAAAAAACAAATTGTTCTGTAAAATATAAATTATTTTTGAAAAAACGAAAAAGGATACAAAATAATTAAATTGTATCCTTTTAAGATTATTTTTATTACGTCTGTTCCTTTCGTTCCAAAAATGGGACAAAGGAACCGTCCCCTTATTCCTTATTTGATTTTTCTAGGTCTTTCATGCTTAGGTTTATTCTGCCTTGATTATCTATATCGCTTACTTTTACTGTTACCTCATCGCCAACTGCAAGTACATCTTCTATTTTGTCTATTCTCTTACTTGATATTTTTGATATATGAAGTAAGCCTTCTTTTCCTCCGCCTAAGTCTACAAATGCTCCAAATGACATTATTTTTGTTATAATTCCATCATATATTCCACCTGGTTCTATTTCTTTTGTGATGTTTTCGATTATTTTTAATGCTTTATTTGCATTTTCTGCATCATTTGAATATATGAATACTCTACCATCTTCTTCTATATCTATTTTTACACCTGTTTCTTCTATTATTTTGTTTATTGTTTTTCCGCCTGTTCCAATTACGTCTTTTATTTTATCTACTGGTATTTGTGTTGAAACTATTTTTGGTGCATATTTAGATATTTCAGCTCTTGGCTTATCTATTACTGGTAGCATTACATTGTCTAGTATATAATCTCTTGCTACTTTTGTTCTTTCGAATGCTTCTTTTATAATGTCATATGTTAGTCCATCTATTTTTATATCTACTTGTATTGCAGTGATACCGTCTTTTGTACCACCTACTTTAAAGTCCATATCTCCAAAGAAGTCTTCTATTCCTTGAATGTCTGTAAGCATTATATATCTACTTGGATCATTTTTATCTGTAACAAGTCCTGTTGAAATTCCTGCTACTGGCTTTTTAATTGGAACACCTGCATCCATTAAAGCTAGTGTGCTTCCACAAATACTTGCTTGTGATGTTGAGCCATTTGATGATAATACTTCTGATACAACTCTAATTGCATATGGAAATTCTTCTTCTGATGGAATTACTGGAACTAGTGCTTTTTCTGCTAATGCTCCATGTCCAATTTCTCTTCTTCCTGGTCCTCTTGAAGGTCTTGCTTCTCC
>CAMMVE010000025.1 GCA_946500265.1 uncultured Clostridium sp. | reverse complement strand
CAAGAAAATTCTTCACTAAAATATCAATTAGAGTTAAAAACTGATGAAATTGATAAATTGAAAAAAGATTTATCTGCTAAAGATAAGCTTATTGGTAAATTACAAGATGAAAAAGAAAAAATAAAACGAGAATTGCAGAAATTTAAAAACTTCTGGTATAGAATTATGGGACATTTTCATAAGCGAATATGCTATGATAAAGATGAAAACTATAAAATAGTTAGTGATGATTTATATAAGAATGGCATATTTGACAACAATGATAATGAAATCGCCAATAATATTTATAGAAAAGTAACCATACCAAATGAAAACAAAGCTGAAAAAAGTAGAATGAAGAATAATACAAGATTTTAATATGGAGGAAGTTTGAATATGGAAAATGAAAAAGTAAAATATTTGATAGATATGATAAATAATATGGATATAAAAGATAAATTAAGATTAGCAATATGTATGAGTCAAAGCAAATGGTCTGGACTGATATATAATACAAAAGAAAACTATAAAAAATTTGATAAAAAGTTAAAAGACATTGATGAAGAATACAGAACTACACTTATAAACTTTGCAAAATATAAACTTGTAATGTTTGCAATGGCTAAGCTCATGGAAATGGATACAACAGAACAAAATAAAGTAGCATTATATTTATTTAACAATATAATTTAATTTTATATGTTTTTTTGGATAAATATATACAAAAAACTTAGATTATGATAAAATAATTTTATTAGAGTAGGAAATAAATAGTTAAGACTTAGTAGACGGGAAGTTGTTACTAAGGCAAGAAATAATTCGCTTATTTATTTTCGCATTCCGCTAATAAGGATAATGGAAAGAAAAATTCTCTCCTTTTCTTTTAATGCGGAAAAAAGGAAAGGAGAGAATTTTTTATGTCAAGAAACAAAAAAATTATATTAACTGCCATACTTTTAGCGACACTTATAATATTATCACGTTTTTTATCAATAAAAACACCTATATTAAAAATTAGTTTTGCATTTATTCCAACAATGCTATGTGCTATATGGTTAGGTCCTAAATGGACTGTATTGTTAAATGTTTTAGGAGATATAATAGGAGCAACAGTATTTCCAACAGGAGCATTTTTTATAGGCTACACTATAAGTACAGCTATTTCAGGATTAATTTATGGTTTGTTACTTCATAAAAAAGAAGTTAATTCATATACAGATAAACAATTTTTAATAAGATTGATTATTTCTGTAATTTTAGTTAATTGTATATCAAATATTGGTTTAAATACATTATGGGTAAGTATTACTACAGGAAAAGCATTTATAGTGTTACTTGGAACAAGGATTATAAAAGAGATTGTTATGGTTCCAATTCAAATAGTAGTAATTCTATTTGTTGAAAAAATGTTAAGAAGCCCTTTTGATACATATGTAAGGAGTAGTAATGATTAAGATAGAAAATGTTTCATTTAAATATAAAAATAGTGATAATAAAATATTAGACAATTTAAGTTTTGAAGTTAAAGATGGAGAAATCGTTGCTATTGTTGGGCAAAATGGCTCTGGTAAGTCTACTATTGGAAAATTGATTTCTGGAATTATAAAATTAAAACAAGGTAATATTACTATTGATGATTTAGAAATAAAAGACAATAATGTTAAGGATAAAGTTGGAATTGTTTTTCAAAATCCTGAAAATCAAATTATATTTAACAACATTTATGATGAACTTGCTTTTTCTCTAAAGGGACTTGAAAAAACAGAAATTAAAAATAGAATAAAAACGAGTTTAGAACAAGTGGGAATGCTTGAATATGAAAATAATAATTTGTATTCTCTCTCATTAGGTCAAAAACAACGAATAATGATTGCAGAAGTTTTATCAAAAAAACCTAAGTATATTGTTTTGGATGAGCCAACCACAATGATTGATAGTATAGGAAAAGAAAATATTTATAAAATAATAGAAAATCTAAAAAAAGAAGGCTATACAATAATATGTATAACTAACTTGGCAGATGAAATTCTAATTGCTGATAGAACGTTAATATTAAAAAATGGAAAAATAGTTGATGAAATAAAAAAGGAAGATTTAATAAATAAATCTTATTTATTAAAAGAAAATGGAATAAAACAACCTATATTACTTGAAATCTTAAACAAACTAAAAGAAAATAAAATAATTTTAGATATGAAAAATTTTACTATAAATGAATTTATATCTGAGTTGAAAGGACAAATAAAAAATGAAAAATGTAATTAAGTTTTTATTGTTTATCTTATATAGTACAATTATATTCTTTTTACCTAATAATAAATTAATGTTACTTTTTATTATCTTTAATTTATTTATAATGTTTTTTTATAAGATACAGTTTAAAAAAGTCATTACTAAAAGTACACAAGTATTACCATTTATTGTTTTTACATTTTTAATTAACTATATATTAGATAATCTTTCTAATGCTTTATGGATAGGTATTAAGCTATTTATAGTATGTAATATAACAATTATATATTCTGAAATTACAAGTATTTTGGGAATAGCAGAAACAATAAAAATAATATGTTCTCCACTTAAAATTTTAAAAGTTAATACAGATGAAATTAAGGTTATGGTTTGTATTTCTTTATCTATGATACCAATATTAAAAAAAGAGTTGTATGAGGTAAAGGAGGCTTGTATTGCAAAAAATATTGTTTTTAATGTAAAAAATATGAAAATAATATTGTCAAAGTTTTTTATAACACTTATTACAAGAGTTAATGAGATAGAAGAATCATTAATAGCTAAAGGATATAGTAATGAATAGGAGTAGATATACATGAAGAATAATTTTAAAGAAATAATAAAAGAAATATGTACTGAAGATAATATAAAATATAAATTTTTATCAAAAGACTGGGTTATAATGCTTGAAAAAGATGGAAAAACTAGGTTCATTTCTGGGTATAAATTTGATTTGAATTCTCATGGTATAGGACTAATTGCTGATGACAAATATGCCTTATATGAAGTTTTAAAGAGTAAAAATATTCCAGTAATTGAGCATAAGATTGTTTATAATAAAATGAATAATTTAGATTATGCAATTGGTTGCAATACATACGAATATGTAAAAGAGTATTTTGAAAAAAATAACAATAATATTGTAATCAAGCCTAACGATGGAACTTGTGGAAAAAATGTATTTAATGTAACTGATGTGAATGAAATAGATATAGTTTTAGATAAAATATTTCTAAAAAACTATTCAATTAGTATGTGTCCATTTTATAAGATAAAACACGAGTATAGAGCTATTATGTTAGATGGAGAAAATAAATTATTATATACTAAGTATTTACCAATTGTTACTGGGGATGGCAATAAAACTATAAGACAATTACTTCTGGACTTTAACTATGATTATTTTATAGATAAATTAGAAGATTCAAAATATGATAAAGTACTTCCAAAAAATAAGACATTTGAATACAATTGGAAATTTAACTTATCACAAGGCTCAATAGCTAAAAAATTAAATGATAAAGTATTACAAGATAGATTAATAAAAATTGCAAAACAGGTTTGCAAAGAAATTAATTTAAAGTTTGGAAGTATTGATATAATAGAAACAACTAATAATGAATTATTAGTACTAGAAGTCAACAGTGGTGTAATGTTAGAAAACTATATTAGGTTAAATCCCAATGAATATATATATGCCAAGGATATTTATAGAAACGCAATAAAAAATTTATTTAAAGATTAAAAAATATGATTGATTTTTATTGTAATTTATAAAAAATATGATATACTTTAATAAATTGATTGATATTTGTATCAATCGTCAAGAAAGCCAAAAAGTTGTAAATAACTACTTCGTTGGCACCATTTTTCTAGGTTTTTACACATATAAACCTGGAATTTTTTTATTATCATAGAGTGTTGAAGTTACTGCATTACAGGTCAGTAATTTTTTTTGCTTTAATCAAATAAGTATCATAGAGTATTACCCAGTATCATACAGGAGGGGTTCCAACAAGGAAACCCACCTTTAAAATCTACATTTATTGGTATAACTAAGTTTCAAGATTTCACATATAAAAAAAGTAGACCCAAAATCACTAAAATTATGTTTAAACAATTTATAATATCATTAGAACAAGAAAATTCCCCCTTATCAGAATTATAATTACAAAAACAAAATTTGAAAGGGGGAAATTATGTGGAAGACCTAAAAATACTACAAAAACAGGAAGCATTAGAAAGATTAACAATACTACAAAAACAATATGGACTAATGGAAACGGTATTAAAAGAGTTCAAAGAAAACAACACTATCTATTATTCAGAATACATAAACCAAAACATACAAGGAATATTGTATTGGGTTGGCAATAAAGACAAATATACCGAAATAGTAGAGAAATTTGAGAAGAAAAACAATGCTTTAGTATATCATATAATATCAACACCAGTAATATATAGTGGAACATTATTAAGTATGTTATATGTTAGCGAAAATCAAGAAGAATGGAAAAAAACATAGAAGACTTGAAAGACGGACTACCATTATTAATAATATTACTAATATTCGGAATTGCTTTAATCTGTAAGTATTATATGAATGTTAAAGAATATAAAATTTTTACTGATACAGGAGATATAGAGATAAAAATAGATGAAGGTATTATTCAAAAAGGTATTACAAATATTAGAGAGCGTCATTTTGAACCTATAAATAGAATGGGAGTTATATATAATCAAAATAATGAGCCTCAACATTATTTAGTATTAGCAAGTGGAGATGGGTTTAGAGAAGTAGAAGGTTTTGAGGGGTCAATTTTTGAAATAGATTATAATGTATATTCAATAGATGTAAAAACAGGCGAAACAAAAGCAGGAATAACTAGAGCTCCAAAAGATACAGGTACAGATAAAATTTTAAAACAAGGAGCAGAAAAAATTATAGAAAGTGGAGAAAGTTTTGCAATATTTAATTTTAAAAGTGGGATAGGAACTTTTGTCCTTAGCAGAGAGGAAGATTATACAGTTCCAGAAAATACATCTTCTGATGATGAAAATACAGGTTCTAATTTACAATATCCACAAGAAGGAGAATTACTTCCAATATCTCCAGGACTTACAGGTATAGAGCAAGCAGTAAAAAATGGAGAGTTAGACGAAGATATTTTACAAGGCACATCTGAAGAAATGCTAACATACATTTTTAAAAGTGATAATGGAAGACTTAAATATTATTATCATTCTTTAGAAGAATGTCTACAAGATGCTAAAAAATTAAACATATTAAGGGAACCAACAGAGAAAGAATTAAAACTTATAAATGGACCAGCATATAAAGATTAAAAGTTCACTAAAAGAGTGAACTTTTATTATGTTAATGACTAACATAGCATAGATGCTATGGACACTAATGTTTTATTAATTTAATTATAAATTATTATCTAATGGAAAGTCAAACAAAATTCAGAAATTTTCCTGGCGTATTTTGTAAAATTATTTTCCTATTTTAATTAAAATATAATTATATGTTTGTTTAACACATAAGGTTAAAATTTTAGAAAGAGTGTTGCAATCCATAAAAATTATGATATACTTTAGTAAATTGATATTTGAATATTAAAAAGTTAAATGATATAATTCAAACAAGATTTACAAGAGAGGAAATAAAAATGGAATTAACCATAGTTATAATATATGTTCTAATATTAATAATTTTTGGACTAGTAGCATTTTCTATATTTCAATTAAAATTAGCAGGAATCAAAGTAAAAGACTTTTGGAGCTTTATTCAGGCAAACCAAATGCTAGACAAATTATACGTTTTTTCTAAAAGGTATCAACGTATGTCGCCACAGGAACAAATAGTCTTTTTAAGTGAAGCGGAAAAGGTTTTTGATGCTTTTGATAAAATACCAGATATGGTTTGGGAAGATGAATATAGAAAATACTCACAGGTTTTAGATGCATATAAAAATATTAGATTATCAAGGTGGAATACACAAAATTCAGGTAATAATAAATAAAGAATTACATATAATTATTATATATGTAATTTTTTTATGTCTATAATTAGATTTTATTGTACTTAATAAACAATAAATATAGATATAACAAGTATATATTTAAAATGATAAATTTTAGCTAAAAAGGAATGAATTAAAATGAAAATTAGATATTTTGACCATGCAGCTACAACACCAGTGAGAGATGAAGTAATAAAAGAAATGTTACCATATTTTGGAATAGAATATGGTAACGCTTCTGTAATGTATTCATTAGGTAGAAATGCAAAAAGAGCTATAAAAAAAGCGAGAGAACAAGTGGCATATGCACTTAATGCAGATATTAATGAAATTTATTTTACTTCATGTGGAAGTGAAAGCGATAATTTGGCAATTAAAGGATTTGCATATGAAAATAAGAATAGAGGTAACCATATTATTACGAGCAAGATAGAACATCATGCTGTTTTAGATAGCTGTAAATCTTTAGAAAAAGAAGGATTCAACATAACTTATTTAGATGTAGACAAAAACGGAATAGTAGATATACAAGAGCTTATGAATTCAATTACTCCAAAAACAATATTAATTTCAATAATGTATGCTAATAATGAAATAGGAACAATAGAGCCTATAGAAGAAATAGGGAAAATAGCTAAACAAAAAAATATAATTTTTCATACAGATGCAGTTCAAGCTATAGGAAATGCAAAAATTGATGTCAAAAAATTAAATATAGATATGTTGTCTCTTTCAGGACACAAATTTTATGCACCAAAAGGGGTTGGAGCATTATATATAAGAGACGGCATAAAAGTTAGAAAACTACAGGATGGAGGAGAACAAGAAAGTAATATGAGAGCAGGAACTGAGAATGTTGCTGAGATAGTAGGACTTGGAAAAGCTATAGAACTAATATATAATGAATTTGATAATTATAATTTAAAATTGAAAGAACTTAGGGACTATTTTATTAATTCAGTAAAAAATAAGTTTGATGAAATAAAGATAAATGGAGACATGAATAAAAGATTAAGTGGTAATGCTAATATCAGTTTTAAAGGAATAAATGGTTCAGAACTTTTATTCAAGTTAGATAATTTTGGAATATGTGCTTCAGCTGGCTCTGCATGTTCAACGTCAAATCCAGAACCATCAAATGTACTAACTGCAATAGGGTTAGAAAAAGAATATCTTGATGGAACATTAAGGTTTTCATTTGGTAAGGATAATACAAAAGAAGATGTTGACTATTTAATTTCTAAACTTGTAGAGATTATAAAATAAAGCGGAAAGAAAAGATAATGAAAGAGAATAAGAGTAATTGTGAGTAAACAAAAGAAAATACGATAAAAAATTAAAAAAGACTAGATATATTATAATTATTGCTAAAATTATATAGAAATAAATACTAGCTAGATGCTAGTATTTATTGTATAATATAGTACATATTAACTAAACAGTTAATATGTACTATTTGCTATTTGTACCACTCCTTTTTTCATCATCAGGAATATACTCAAATAAATCAGATATTTCACAGTCGAAAACTTTACAAATACGATTTATTTGGGAAATATCAAGGCGTTTTGATTCTTCATAATACATCTTTGATATTGTAGCAGGTCGTATATTAGTGGCTCTTGCTAAAGCTGCTTGAGTCATTTTATGTTTGCCTAATAAATCTGATAGTTTAATTTTGATCATATGCAACAACCTTCCATTATAATATAAATATGCAAAAGTCGAATTTTGTCATATTTTGAAATTTACTTGTATTTTACCATGCAATGTATTAAAATTACATATACAAACGAAAATATTACGTTAGAAGTAACAAAATATAGGATAGTAGTAACAGAAAGGGTATTTATGTTAGATAAAAAAATAAATAATAGAGATTGGAAAGAAAGAAATAAAAAATATTTAAAAGAATTACAAAATTTTTTCGATAGGGCAGATAATATAAAAGATAAAGATTTGAAACAAAAAATAATAGGACAAATGTTAAGGTGTGATGATATCCTTACAAAAATTGCTGAAAGTAGATTTGAAGAATTCTATAAATTAGGCTATAAAAATGCTAAAAAGGAATAATTTAATAAAAATTGTACATACTAATTCAGAGAGTGTGTATTATGAAAAAAGCATTAATTGGAATTGTTGTAGGATTTCTAAGTGGATTATTTGCAGCTGGTGGAGGACTTGTTCTTGTACCAATGTTTACGTATGTCTTAAAATTAGATGAAAAAGAGGCAAGAGCGACTACTCTTTTTTGCATTTTACCAATGGTTCTACTAACTGCAGTTATATATAGTAGAAATGATTTTATAGACTGGTCATTGGGAATAAAATGTGCTATTGGTGGAATAATAGGAGGATTTATAGGAGGAAGATTATTAAATAAAGTATCTGATAAATATCTTCAAATCTTTTTTATTATTTTTCTATTTTATGCTGGAGTTAATACTTTTTTCAGGTAAAAATATAATTTTTTTCAACTAATTTTGTTTCTCTTGAAAGGGTTGATTATTAACAATGAAAGAAATTGTTATTGGGTTGATTTCTGGAATAATTAGTGGACTGGGAATGGGCGGAGGAACCATATTAATTTTGCTGTTGTCTATGTTTGCGGATGCGGAACAACATATTGCTCAGGGCACAAATGTGATTTTCTTTGTACCTACAGCAATTGCTGCAATTTTTATTTTCATAAAAAATAAAAATATTAAATTTAAAGTGGCAATACCAATTTGCTTATGGGGATTAGCTGGAACTTTTGTAGGAGCAACAATATCCTCAAATATGGAAGTAGGAATCTTAAGAAAATGCTTTGGAGTATTTCTAATTTTAATTGCAATTTATCAAACATATTCTTTATATAAAAGGTATAGAAAAGAAAAAAATAGGAATAATAATACAAAGTTATGATAAATAAAAGTATTATTATTTTTATTTTATCAATTAAAATAAAAAGGAGGAAATATATGAGTATGAAATTTGTTAAAGGAATGGTAGTTGGAGGATTAATTTCAGCAGGAGTTGCAATGATGTGTTCAGATTGTATGCAACCAAGTAGAAAAAAGATGGTAAAAATGGGTAAACAGTTTGCTAAAAAAATGGGAATAATGTAGATAGCAAACAGAATTTATGTTGGAAGCAAAACAAAGGGGACAGGTTTTAAATCTGTCCCCAGTTTCATAAATTATTAATAAATTCTTCCATAAGGTCTGCATGGTTTTTCAGGCTTTTTGTCGCATTTATCTTCTTTTTTATCACATTCTTTATCGCATTTATTTTCACATTTGTCTTCATATTTGTCTTCGCATTTATCTTTACATTTATCTTTGCATTCGTCTTTGTGGCAAGGTTTATGACATTCTTTTTCACAGTCCATTTTTATACCTTTTAAGCAATCTATATCACGTTCTACTTTTGTACAAATTTTGCAATGTTTTACACGGTCAACCCATATTTCTATTTCATAGAATCTGTTAGGACATAAAGGTCCAAATACAAACTCTCCTTCATTGTCGGTAAAAGTATGGGATACTGGAAGTCTTTCTTCTTTACCACATTCACATACAACTTCTACTAATTTAACTACAGCATCGCATACAGGCTCTTGATAACAGTCTTTTACAACACCATAAATTACAGAACGATTATCTTCTGGTAATGTGATGTTAAGATCGAATTGTTTACCTGTTGCTAAAATACCATCTACATCTAAAACTGGACATACATTTTTTTCATATTCCATAATTAAAAATCATCCTTTCTTAAGCAATTTGCTTAATATATATTATGAAAAATGCAAAAAAATGTGAAAAAAAGTAGAAAAAAGAAAAAGGAGTTTTATTAAGAATTAGAAAGATAAGAATAAATTTGTGTTTACAAGCATATATTCTAATAACTTGTAATTGGAGGTCTTTTTTATGTTCTTTGTTATAGATAAATCTAAAATTGTTTCATATGTTATAGCAATATGTACAGTTGTAATACTATTTGTTGCTGCAACAGGATTAAATAGTGCACCATCAAATGAAAATAGTGTACTGACATCATCAAATGTAGTTGAAGTAAATACATTAAATAGCATAGAGAAAAATTAATTAAATGGAAAAATATTCATTTTATGTATAAAAATATTTTAAATATATATAATATTATAAAAATCAATTTAGGAGCATAAAATGTTTTTTGTTGGAATAATTACTAATCAGAAAAATGAAACATATATAAAAAATGAATTGGTTAGAAAAATGCCATTAGAAAATATTATTTTTATTAACGATAAGAATATTTCAAATGTGAAGAATATAAAATTTGAAACTATAATAATCGATGCAAAAATAAAAAATAAATTTGAACTAAGAAAAATATTATCAAACGCAAAATATATAATACTAAATTCAGATATTGAGTTAGATATTAATATTTTAAATGACTTAAATTTAGTAGTTATAACTTATGGATTTAATAATAAATCGACTTTTTCTGTTTCTAGTATAACCGAAAATAGTATGATAATTTGTTTACAAAGAATTATTTTTGGAAAAAATGAAAAAAAGTATGAACCACAAGAATATGAGGTGAAATTACAGAAAAACGTTGATAAATATGCAATTATAGCTATGAGTATATTTAATATTATTTACGGAAAATAAGCAAAAAAACTGGAAAAATTTTAGATAATTTGCAAAAAAATAACATTTTATGTAGACAAATCCAAAAAAACGTAGTATAATAGGTAATGTGAGAGAAAACGTTTTAATATTTGTTGCGAAGAAAGTAAGAAAAAAACAAATGGGGGAGGAAATTTACGTGAATACTTTGTACTTAGACAATAACCACATCACACTAGTGGGAAAGGTAACGAGTGAGAAAAAATTGAGCCATGAAATATATGGAGAAAAATTCTATATATTTGATTTAAGTGTGCCACGTTTAAGTGGAAATTATGATAACATACCAATTACTATTTCAGAAAGATTAATTACAGAAAATGGTCTACCATTAGATAGCAAAATGTCTATCACTGGACAATTTAGATCATACAACAGTTATGAAGGAGAAAAGAACAGATTAGTTCTTACAGTATTTGCAAAAACTGTAGAGTTTTTGGAAGATCAAGAAGCTGAAATTCCAGTAGGAAAAGATTTTATTACTAATGAGGTTGTTTTAGATGGTTATATTTGTAGAAAACCAATTTATAGAAAAACACCATTTGGTAGAGAAATTGCAGATGTTCTTCTTGCAGTAAATAGATCATATAATAAGTCAGACTATATTCCATGTATCGCATGGGGAAGAAATGCAAAATTCTGTGAGACAGTAGCTGTTGGAACAGAAATAAAAATAGTTGGTAGAGTTCAGTCTAGACAATATGAGAAAAAACATGAGGACGGAACAGTAGAAAATAGAGTTGCATATGAAGTATCAGTTGCGACACTAGAAGTTATTGATAAAAAGCCAGATGAAAATAATATTCAAGAAGAAAATAAGGAAGCTATATAAACTTTTTAATATAGATTTAAACAAAAGATAGAACATAAAAAAATTCCTTAAAGAAACGAGAAGTGTATTAAATATGCTTCTCGTTTCTATTTTAAATTTTATTTAGAATTAGTGAAATTCAATGAAACCTGGTGATAGATTTAAATCTGTCACCAAATTTCACCAAGTTTTATTTATTGTCTTCAGGAATAATAATATTTTCTTTCTTTTCATTTTTAGGTTTTTCTACTTCTAGATAATTAGAAACTGGTGAAATATCAAGGTCATTACCACCATTTATTATCTCTATTTTTGGTGGTTTATTTGAATCTGACGAGTTTTCAGAATCAATATCAAAATCACCAGAATAGTTACTTTCTTCCACTTCATTATTATTAGTTTTTGTCTCATCATTATTTTTGTCACCATCAATGGTTGCACCTAATAAACTTTCAATATCCAAATCATCAGAAGAAAATGTATAAGATTTATCATCTTTATTATATGTATACATATTGTTACCTCCCAAAAATCGTATAAATCAATTATAAATGTTTAATTTAGTAAAGTCAAGATGTTTACATTGACGAAAATACATGATAAAATAGATATTGTTACAAATTACAATAGTTGTTTTAAATAAACAAAATGAATTATACGGAAGGTAGTTATAAATGGAATTTAGTAAAGTAAAAGGGATAATAGAGTCAATACTATTTGCTGCTGGTAGAGAGGTAAAAATAAGTGAGCTGATGTCTGCATTAGAACTTAGTTCTGATAAGATAATAGAAGCGGTATCAAGTTTAAAAGAAGACTATCAAAAAGATGATAGAGGCCTGGAAATAATTAATGTAGAGGATGCATATCAACTTTGTACTAAAAAAGCGTATTATGAATACATTTACCCTGTATTTGACAAACGAAGTAAGCCGAATTTATCACAAGCAGCATTAGAAACATTAGCGATTATCGCATATAATCCAAGAGTTACAAGAGCAGAAATAGAAACTATAAGAGGAGTAAACTCAGATGGAACAATATATAAATTATTGGATTATAATTTGATTGAAGAAGCAGGAAAGTTAGACGCCCCCGGAAAGCCAATGACATATAAAACAAGTAATGAGTTTTTAAAGATGTTTGGAATAGAGAGCTTAAAGGAATTGCCGAAACTTCCAAAATATAAATTAGATGAAAATAGACAAATTGTTATAGATGAAATTATTGAAGAAGGGATGGAATAATACATGAAATTATCAAACTTAGGCATTGGAACAATGCGTGTTAATAAATTAGACGACATGTATCCAGCACAAGACATGCTAATGCAGTCTGGACAGTTGGTACAATACGGCACAGGAATAATGGGATATGGAACAATTCCATTATTAGTAAAAAGAAATATTGAAGAAATTATAAGACAAACATTAAATGATGCAGGACTTGCAGAAGTGCAAATGCCAACACTTCAACCAAAGGAAATTTGGGAAAAGTCAGAAAGATGGAATAAATATATTGAAGAAGGCGTAATGCTAGTTGTTGAGTCAGACAAAGGTACATTTTGTTTAGCACCAACAGCAGAAGAGGCAGTATTAGAATTTGCAAGAGAAAAGTTAAAATCATATAAACATATGCCTGTTACATTTTATCAAATAGGAGAAAAATACAGAAATGAAATTAGAAATAGAGGCTATTTATTAAGAGGAAAATCTTTCTTAATGATGGATGCATATAGCTTTGATACTGACATAGAAGGACTAGAAAAATCATATAAAAATGTGAGAGACGCATATTTGAAAATAGCAGAAAAACTTGATATTGAAGTGTTACCAGTTGTTGCAGATAATGGGGCAATGGGTGGTAAAAAAAGTGAAGAAATGATGTTGTTATCTCCAATTGGAGAAGATACAATATTGTATGATGCAAAAAGTAAAATAGCTTTAAATACTGAAGTATTAGAAAAAGAAAATTATTTAGAATATTTAAAAGAAGAATATGGAATAGAAGATATTTCAGGTTTTGAAGAAAGAAGAGCAATAGAGTTAGGACATATTTTCCAATTGGGTACAAGATATTCTGATACAATGAAAGCTGTATTTATAGACAGAGATGGCAAAGAAAAACCATATTATATGGGATGCTATGGAATTGGAGTAAGTAGAATGCTTGCTGCGATTTATGAGTTATCTGTTATAAAAAATGATAAAGGAGAAATAGATGGAATTTCTTTACCATATAATATAGCACCTTTTAAATTACAAATAATAGCGAAAATGGATGATGAAGAAAAAGTAGCTGAAGCAAATAAGCTATATGAAGATTTGAAAAAATGTGGAATAGAAACTATTATTGATGATAGGGAAAATGTTAATTTTGGAGCTAGAATTAGAGATGCCAAAGTGCTTGGAACTCCATACCTTGCTATATTTGGAGGCAAAGTTGAAAATGGCAAAGTTGAATTAGAAAACACTAAAACAGGAGAAAAAGAAGTAATTGCAGTAGAGGAATTAATAGAGAGATTTTCTAAATAAAACTCGGGGACAGATTTAAATCTGCCCCCAATGTTTCGCTATTTTTTTTGGTCCATAATATCAAATAAGTTCATATTTCCTTCAATTACATCAGATGAACTTGATAAAGTATTTGAATTACTATTATCGTTTGGATTAGCTTCCTCATCATTTTGGGTGTCATCATCTGTAGAATTTCTATTTATTACATCATAATTATAAACATCTCTAGGAGAACCAATTATTGTAGATGTAGATGAGCTATCTTCATCTTCATTAGAGTCGTCTCCATAATTTTGAGTTAAAATTTCTAATAAATTTGGGTAGATGGTTCCAGCATGCTTTTTCCAATTATTTACTATTTGCTTTGCTTGTTCTCTAGAGCCTGCAAATGACTTTACTTCAAATAAGCATTCGTTATTCTCCATTATTTTACATGTGACATTATAATAATTTTCACGTATTGGTGTATATTCGGCAACAATAGAATTTTCTTCATCAACTCCATCTAAGGCATATTTTAAATTAGTATCAACTTGTAATTTCAAAATGCCAGGAACAATATCTTCAGTAAGTTCCAAAGTTCTTTTGCCTTTTTCTGTGATTAAATATAAATGTTGCTCCTCTTTTTCATATGTCAATATAAAATCACTTTTAACTAAATCTAACAAAAATTGTTGAAAATAGAAATAGTTCATATCTAATACAGAAAGTATAATTTTATATAATGCGTTATTAGTTATTGGCTTATTTATACTATTCAATATATATAAAATTAAAGCTTTGCTTTCAGCAAGTGTTTCTTCATTTGATGTCAACTTCAAAAAATATCACCTCTTTAATTTGCACTTATTTTGTGCTTATTAGCTACTATAGATTACAGTTTTACAGTAAATTGAAAACTATGATAATCGCAATAATTATATCACAAAAATTAAAATAATACTATGATTTTTTGTATTAAAATGATATAATTTGTAGTATAAGGTTTCAACTTAAAATTTTTAATTAGTTGTGAACTTTGACAATATAAGTGTATGATGAGGAAAAGTAATGAAAGAAAAAACACTGTATGAAATTCTTGAAGTTAGTGAAAATGCTTCAAATGAGATAATTGAAAAAGCATATAAAGTTCTTGTAAAGAAGTATCATCCAGATTTACAACAGGGAGCAGATAAGACTAAAGCAGAAGAGATGATGAAAAAGTTAAATGAGGCATATGAAGTATTGAGCGATGAAGAAAAAAGAAGCAGATATGATTTAGAACTTGAAGAGAAAAGACAAGAAGAACTGGAAAGTTTATCTAATGTGGATAAATACGATGCAGAAAGCTATAATACTGTAAATAGTCAAGATGTATATAATAATTATAATACTGTAAATAATCAGAATTATAACCAAAATAATAGTAAAAATTGGAAAGATACAGATTATGAAAAGAAAATAAAGAAAGAAGAAGAAAAACTAAGAAAGAAAATGCAGGATAATTTAAATGCAGAGTACCAAAATGCATATGAGAATTATCTAAGGAGTCTGGGGTATAAGGTTAAGCATGGTTGGACAAAAGAAAGAGTTAAGGCATTGTTAATTACAGTTGCAATAATTGTTGGTATTTTCTTACTTTTATGGTTTATTCCACCAACACATAATTGGTTAGTTAGCATTTATGAGGGGAACGGAATTATTAAGGCTTTTGTTGATATTATTGTTGCAATAGTAACTGGTATTTTTAGAGGAATTGGAGAATTTTTTGCAAATTTATTTAACTAAAATTGTATAAAAATATAAAAAGTTTGATATAATTTATATGAATTTTTATAGGGATATAAATCCCAGAAAGGAAGGTTTATATGGATAGAAAAGTTAGAGTTGTTCAATATGGAACAGGTAAAATGTCAGTTTATACAATGCGTTATGTATTTGAAAAAGGTGGAGAAATTGTAGGAGCAATTGATGTGAATCCAGCAGTTATTGGAAAAGACATAGGCGAAATTATGGGAGGAGAAAAAAGAGGAGTTACTGTAACTGATGCAAAAAATGCAGAAACATTACTCAAGGAATTAAAGCCAGACATAGTTATAGTTACTACAATGAGCTTATTAAACGATATAAAAGATGCATTTATGCTTTGTGCAAAGCTTGGAATAAATGCAATATCTACTTGTGAAGAAGCATTTTTCCCATTTAATTCAAATCCAACTGTTACAGACGAAATAGATAAATTAGCAAAAGAAAATGGATGTACTATTACAGGAAGTGGATACCAAGATGTATATTGGGGACAATTAATTAGTAGCATAGCAGGTTCTACTCAAAAAATAACAAAAATAAAAGGAAGTTCATCATACAATGTTGAAGACTATGGAATTGCTTTAGCAGAAGCACATGGAGCAGGACTAAGCATAGATGAATTTGATGAAAAAATTGCATCAGTAGATAGAATAAGTGATGAAGAAAGACAGAAAATAATTAATTCAGGAGAATATTCACCATCTTATATGTGGAATGTAAATGGATGGTTATGTTCAAAACTTGGCTTAACTCCAATAAGTCAAAAACAAAAATGCGTACCACAAACTTATAAAGAAGACATTGAATCTTCAACTTTAGGTATGACTGTAAAAGCAGGTATGGCAACTGGAATGAGTGCTGTTGTAACAACAGAGACAAAAGAAGGAATAACATTAGAAACACAATGTATTGGAAAAGTATATTCAAAAGAAGATTTCGATAAAAACGAATGGACAATAGAAGGAGAGCCAAATACAACTATTGTAGTATCAAGACCAGCAACAGTAGAACTTACATGTGCAACAGTTGTAAATAGAATACCTGATGTAATAAATGGCAAACCAGGATATGTTTCAACCGATAAATTAGATGAGTTAAAATACTTGGTTAAGCCAATGAATGAATACGTTAGAGATTAAAAAAGTGAAACACAGGGGACAGAATTAATTCTGTCCCCAAATTTCAGCTTTAGGAGAGTCCCCTTTGTTCAAGTTCTTGAATTTTTGGGACACTCATTTTTGCTCAAGTTTTTGATAAACGCGAACAATGTCTGTCCCTTTTGTCCATTTTTTTGGACATTTAGGAGTGTCCCTTTTGTCCACCTTTAAATATTCTTAATATCTCTCTTTTTAAACACAATGCAATTTAGTACTAACATGATTATTAAATAAATTACACAAACTATTATCGAGAATGCTGGAGTAAGCTCTTTAAATAACGGACTTCCTCCGAACAAATAACAGCTTAAATCCCAGTTTGGTGTAACAAAGTATATTACTTGTTTAATATCATAAAGTAGTGCTAATTGATTTATTATACTAGAACCTATATATCCTAAGAATGGCATTGATACTGCTAAAGCTGTATTTGTAAATAATGTGCTGCATGTGAATGCAAGTGTTGTTAATAGTACATACATTGGTAATTTGCAAATTCCAATTAATGCTACATATGCAAACAAGTTTACTGTTTCTACTGCTGATGTGTCAAAATTATATACAACTGCAGGGATATTCATTCCATCAAATCCATTAATTACTCCACCTGCTAAGAATTGGAATACATATATAAATGCAATTGTAAGTATTAATATTAGCATACATACTATAAATTTAGATAGAATAATTTTTACTCTACTGTAAGGCTTTACAAGTAATAATTTTATTGTGCCTCTATTAAATTCTTCGCTAACTATAGAGCCTGCAATTACAATTCCTACGATTAATATGAATAATTCATAATTCCCAAATAAATTTATAAATAGATCTCTGCTATTTGAGTCGAGTGAAATGTTATTTTCTATATAATATTTATTTAGACTTGCGTTTTCCAATGAATTTTGATAATACTGATACTCATCTCCTGATAGATTTTCTATGTTAGTACCAATGTAATTATTTAAATTAGTTTGGTAACTATAGTATTGTTCTATGGAACTATTTAGAAAACTAGGGGCATAACTTATATTCTTATCAAGTCTCCATTTATTAATTTGTATTTCAAGCTTTAAATTAGAAATTACTCTATTTATCTCAGTAGTTGCTTCAGAATTTTTGGAGTTTTCTAGTAAAGCATATTGCTCATCTAATGATTTCTGAGCAAATTCTATGTCTTTATTCGCAAAGTATTTCCAGTCGTCTGAATCTAATCTTTTTATTGCTTCATCATATTCTGCTTTAGCTGTTTTATATGCTTCTTCTGTTACTCCTTCTGAATACTCATATTCTATTAATGTATCTATATATCCTGTAAGCTTTGTATTAATAACATACGCTTGCCATGTGTTATTTCCATATTTTTTAGTGAGTTCTAATGTCTCAATATTTCTCTTGCATTCAGCAAAATCAGGAAACTGAGCAGGATTATCTGGATCTAATTCTGCAATTAAATCTTGATAATATTCTAAATCACCTTCATAATAATAATTATATTGATACCCAGAATCGGTGATTTTTATCATAATGTTTGAGAGTAAAATATATCCCACAATGATTATTAGTAAAATATATATTGTTTTTTTCTTGAATACTTTTTTTAATTCATTTCCAATTAAATTAATCAATTACATTACCTCCTGTCTTTTTAAAGAAGGCGTCTTCTAAGCTTATAACATCCTCTTTAATAGAATAAATTTTAACATCTTGAAGTACAAGTTTTTTTACAATAAATGGTATATTGTCTCTTTCACTGTGTATTTGTATATGAGTATTATCTAATGCAGTAGATAAATCTCCTATAGTCATTCTTGCTTTTCTTGCATCATCTACTTCTATAATATAATTTCCTTCTGAAGATTCTTTTTTAACAGTCTCTAAATCACTAGTTTCAACAATTACGCCATTTTTTATTATACTTACTTTATTACAGAAGCTTTCTAACTCTGCAAGGTTATGGCTAGATATCAAAATCCCCATTCCTTCTTCATTTGCAAGTTTAACTAAAAGCTCACGCAAATCTTTTATTCCTTCTGGATCTAATCCATTTGTTGGTTCATCAAGAATTAGTAAATTAGGTTTATGAAGAATAGCCTGAGCTACACCTAAACGTTGCCTCATACCTAAAGAATATTTTGAAACTTTATCATTAATTCTATTTTCAAGACCAACTAATTTTATAACCTCTTGTATTCGTGATTCATTAATATTTGGATATAAATTGGAAATTAATTTCAAATTGTCATAACCAGACATATACATATATAAATCAGGATTTTCAATTATAGCGCCAACTTTTGCTATAGCTTTTTCAAAATTCTTTTGAATGTTATAACCATTTATTACAACATTGCCACTTCCTATTTTTTGAAGTCCAAGAATTAATTTGATAGTAGTAGTTTTACCAGCGCCATTTGGACCTATAAAACCAAGAATGTCGCCACTACAAACTTCTAAGCTAACATCTTTTAAGACTTCTTTTTTTCTAAAATTTTTATGCAACTTTTCGCATTTTAAAATTACATTTTGCATTAAAACACATCCCATCCTTTCAAAAATTTTTATTGAATAATATAATATAATTCAATATCTGTTTCATTAACTGGATATATGTTATCACAAAAATCTTAATATGCAAGTAATAAATACTTAAGAAATTATTAAAATAGAAACAAGATTTCACAAAAAAACTATTGTTACGACATAATTTTAATGATATAATATCATTGCATAAAAGGGAGGAAGATAATTTACAAAATGAGAATAAGATTTAAACCGTGGGCTAGGCCAGAACTTGAAGCTAGCAAATTTTATATTGATAATCCAGAAGAATATAAAGGAAAATGGAGAAAGCTATTTAATAATTCTAATCCTATTCATTTAGAGCTGGGATGTGGAAAAGGTGGATTTATTTCTAATCTTGCTGTATATAACCCAGACACAAATTATATCGCAATAGATTTAGTAGATGCTATGCTTGGTTTAGCTAAAAGAAATATTGAAGAGCAATACAAAATGGCTAATAGGGAAATAGATAATATATACATTACAAGATATGATATAGAAAGAATTAATAATATATTATCTAAGGAAGATGAAATTAGTAGAATTTATATTAATTTTTGTAATCCATGGCCTAGAGGAAAACATAGAAAGAAAAGGCTTACTCATACAAGGCAATTAGAAAAATACAAAGAATTTTTATTACCAGATGCACAAGTGTATTTTAAAACAGATGATGATGGACTTTTTAATGATAGTATTAAATATTTTGAAGATTCAGGATTTACAATTGAAAAGTTAACATATGACTTAGAAAATGAAATTGATTTTTGGGATAATATTGAGACAGAACATGAAAGAATCTTTAAAGAGCAAGGTATAAATATTAAAGCTTTAATAGCAAGTGTTAATTAAAAGAAAGACAAATTGATAAACATAATAAAAAATAGAGTACTTAATTAATGTAAAGAAATATGAAGATATATATTTTATAGTTTGAATTCAACAAGTATTTTTATAATGTTTTTTATGTATAGATAAGGAAGGATGGAGCAGAAAATGGTGTTTTTTAATAATGTAGTGAACTTTTTTCAAAGTATTACACAGGAACAGCTTATAAATATTGGCTGGGCTGCATTAATTATGCTTGTTTCTATCATAATCAGTCCAATAATATCATATTTATTAATCAAGATGTTTAATATTAAAGAAAAAGATAGAGCGAAAATAAAAGCAAATCCTTTTTATTCTATGACAAAAGCGTTAATAATTACAGTAGGAATTTATGTAGGACTTCAAATTATAAATTTACCTCAAACAGCTTTGGATATTTGCAAAAAAGGATTTCAAATAGTTATCATATGCATTGTTGCTAAGGGATTAGTTGGTTTTGTAGATCCTAAAAATGGAATTGTTAGAAAACTTAGAAATGATGATAAACCAGATGGAAATAAAACAGTAGCAAGTTTTACAAGTAAAATTTTAAAATATGTTATTTACATAGGTGCTGGTTTACTATTATTAACTGTATTTGGAATTAATCCATCTAGCTTAATTGCAGGTCTTGGAGTTGGAAGTGCGGTGGTAGCTTTAGCAGCCCAAGATTTTGTGAAAAATTTAATTTCAGGGTTTTCAATAATGGCTGACAAACCTTTCTTAGTAGGAGACTGGATAGAGGTAGGACTAAATCAAGGGACAGTAATAGAAATTTCATTTAGATGCACAAAAATAAAAACTTCTGATAATACAGTTGTAACCATACAAAATTCACTATTTACTACTGAAAATGTAATCAATTGGTCAAGAATGACACAAAGAAGATATCAGTTTAATGTAAAATTACCTTTAGAGACAAATTCAGACCAAATTGATAAAATTATAAATAAAATCAAGTTTGTATTATATAACAATGAAGATGTGGATAAAGATACAATTCAAGTACATTTTGATACTATTGGTCTAGATGCAATGAACATTATAATATATATGTATACTGATATTGTAGCATATGGCGATTATTTAGAATTTAGGCAAAGAGTTAATGAGCAAATTTTAAAAGTATTAGAATCAGAAAATATTAAAATGGCATATCCAGGACAGAATGTATATGTTCACCAGGTTGAAGAGAAAAAAGTAGTTGAAGAAACAGAAGAATAATTATATTATCATGCAATTTTCATAAAAAGGACACAAAATAATAGTATAATATTTTTAGTTAAATATAAAAAATCATTTCCATGCTGAATTTAAGAACTGGCAGGAAATCTTTTTGTGATAAATATTTATTCGCTAAAATGGAGGTTCTTATGAGTGATATAACAGTTCTTGTAGTAGATGATGAACAAAGAATGAGAAAATTAATAAAAGATTTTTTGATGCAAAAAGGATATAGCATATTAGAAGCGGCAGATGGAGAAGAAGCATTACAGGTCTTTGAAGAAAATCAAAATAAAATAAAATTAATACTTTTAGATGTTATGATGCCAAAACTTGATGGTTGGTCAGTTCTAAGACAAATACGTCAAATTTCTAAAGTTCCTATTATAATGCTTACAGCAAGAGGAGAAGAACAAGACGAACTTTTTGGATTTGAACTTGGAGTTGATGAGTATATATCTAAGCCGTTTAGCCCTAAAATATTAGTGGCAAGAGTTGAGGCAATATTAAAAAGGACAAGCCCATCACAAAAAGAGTCTAAAGATTATGGCGGAATTATTATAGATGCAGAAGGAAGAACAGTAATAGTTGATGGGAAAGAATTAGAATTAAGTTTAAGAGAATATGAGCTACTAAAATATTTGGTAGATAATGAAAATATTGCGTTATCAAGGGATAAAATCTTAAATAATGTATGGAACTATGACTATTATGGAGATTCAAGAACAATAGATAGCCATATAAAAAAGATAAGACACAAGCTTGGTAAGAAAGGAAAATATATACAAACTATAAGAGGAATTGGTTATAAATTCGAAGTTAAATAATAGAAGTTTATAAATTCGAAGCAAAAGATAGATAGCAGAAGAAAAAGATATTAGTGATAAAAAATATATATTTATATAAATAAGAGGAGTAGAAGTGGAAAAGCAAAAAAAGCATTTTCAGTCAGTTAGGTTTAAGCTGTTTCTTACAATGTGTGTAACAATTACAATTATTGTATTGTGCCTAGTAATTATAAATAGTGTTGTACTAGGCTCTTTTTACATGTATTCAAAAACAAGAACAGTAAGAAATGTATATAATAGAATAAATGCTTTTTATAATAATAATGGAAATGATAATAGTATAGAAGATGAATTAAGAAGAATAGCATTTAATAATAGTTTTGATATTTTTATTGAAACGCAAGAGAACGTAATAGTATTTAGCACTGATAAAGACTTATATACAACCATTAATATGATTACAAATGCGAAAAATTCTTCTAATGATGTAAATGTTATTTTTTCAGATGAAAAAATAGAAGTATCTAAAATAAATGACAAATACAATAATATTAATTATATTTTACTTTCTGGTAGGTTAGACAATGGATATCATTTATATATCAGCATGCCAGCTGTACCAATAGAAGAAAGTGTAGAAATCTCAAATCAAGCGCTAATTATTATAGGATTAATTATTTTACTGATTTCAGCAATTATAGCATCATATATATCTAAAAAATTCTCAGAACCAATTGTACAGCTAAATGCTATAACAAATAAAATGGCAAAGCTAGATTTTAGCCAGAAATATACTCCAGTTGATACAGATGATGAAATAAATGATTTAGGTAAAAATATAAATATAATGTCTGACAAACTAGAGACAACAATAAAACAGCTTAGAGCTAATAATTCTGAATTGGAGAAAGATATCGAAGAAAAGTCTAAAATAGATGAAATGAGAAAGCAGTTTATTTCTGATGTATCACATGAATTAAAAACACCTATTGCATTGATACAAGGCTATGCAGAAGGACTTATAGAAAATGTTAATACTGATGATGAATCTAGGAAGTTCTATGCAGAAGTAATTTTAGATGAATCAAATAAAATGGATACTCTTGTAAAACAATTATTAGAACTTATGAAACTAGAATATGGTAAAAGAGAGTTCAACAATACTAATTTCGACATTGTAGAGCTTATAGAAGAAGTAATTAGAAAATGCAATGTAATGATAAACGAGAAGAAAATAGACATTGAATTTAAATCAAGAAAACCGATAATTGTTAATGCTGATGATTTCTATATTGAACAGGTAGTTACAAATTATTTTACAAATGCAATTAAACATACTATTAATGTAAATGGCGAGAACAAAATAAAAATAAATATCAAAGAAAACAAGAAAACAGATAAAATAAGAATATCTGTGTTTAATACAGGAAAACCTATTCCTGAAGAACATCTAAATAAAATTTGGGGAAGATTTTATAAAGAAGATAGTTCAAGAAATAGATCTGATGGAGGAACAGGAATTGGTTTAGCATTTGTAAAAGCTATAATGACTAATTACAAAAATGATTTTGGAGTAATAAATAAAGAAAATGGAGTAGAATTCTATTTTGAACTAGATAAAGAGTATACTTGACATTAAAATTCAAGAAAAACACTTGCAAAAGAATTAATGTTATAGTAGAATAAATATATGCTTAAAGTATAGAATAAGCGAATACAAAGAAATAAATTAAAAATCACGTAGGAGAAAAAAATTGAAAAATGTTAAAAGCGTTGATACTGTAGAGAGAGAGAGAGAGAGAGAGCTACAATTTACTCAACATGGATATCGAAATCAGTATCAGAAGAGAACTGTACAGAAGAATTAGATGGAATAAAAACAAATATAGACTTAATAACTGAAGGAGAATTAAGTCTTATTTGTGATATAGAAAAAAATGAAAAGGACAAGCTATTTAAAGTAGTGAGAGAAAAAGAAAAACTCAAACTACAAATAGATAGTTTGTCCTTTTTCTGAACAACAAAAGGAAGAATGTCATAGTATAGTACGAAAAAACTAGAAAAAGGAGATAAAAGAGTATGGAGAAAAAAACAATTAAAGAGCAAGCTGGAATTACATTACTAGCACTGGTAATAACAGTAATCATTATCATAATTTTAGCAACAGTAACTTTGAATTTTACGTTTGGAGGAGATGGAATAATAACAAAAGCAGAACAAGCGGCAGAATTAGCAGAAGAAGCTACAGCTAAAGATGAAATGGGT
>CAMMVE010000024.1 GCA_946500265.1 uncultured Clostridium sp. | reverse complement strand
ACAAAGACTTCTACATAGATGACAATGTTTCGGGATATACCTTTAATAGACCTGAATTCACAAAGATGTTAGAAAAAGTAAAGGGAGGAAAAATTGATGTAGTTATAGCAAAAGACTTATCAAGAATAGGAAGAAACAATGGAAAAGTTTTGGTACTTATTGATGAATTTAAAAATATGCAGAAAAACTTAATTTTAGTTTCTGAAATGGGAGGGACTTATGATGTTTTAAATGATAGAGATGATACTATTGGAATTACAACTTGGTTTAATGAAAGATATGTAAAAGATTGTTCAAGAAAAACAAGAGATCATATGTATTCTAAACAAAAGACTGGCAGGTTAGTAATGGGTAATTATTATGGGTATGTAAAAGATAAAGAAGATGTTACAAAGTTATATGTAGATGAAGAAATTAGACCAGTTATATCGTTAATATACAAATTATATGTTGAAGAAAGATTAGGTAGAAAGAAGATTTGTGATATTTTAAATAGTAAATATAATTATCCAACACCTTCAGTATATTACAGGCAAAAACATTTAGAAAGAGGGAGAATATATAAACATCCAGTACAAGAACTATGGTCAACATACATGATAAGTAATATCTTAAATAATGATGTATATACAGGAAATTTAAGAACTCATAAAAAGAAGACAGTTTCTATAAGAGGCAGAGCAATAAAACTTCCAGAAGAAGAACATTTTGTATTTGAAAATCATCATGAAGCAATTATTTCAAAAGAAACTTTTGAAATGGCACAAAATATACGAAAAAGAAAAGCAAAATCAAAATCTACATCAGGAACTAGAAAAAGAAATTATGCATTTTCTGGATTAATTAGATGTGGTGATTGTGGTTTTGGAGTAAGTGGAATTACAATGAATAGAAAGCAAAAGCAAAAAGGATATGAATGTTCACAGTATAGGACTTATGGGAAAGCAAGATGTAAGTGTCATGAAATAAAAGAAAGTGATATAATTATTCATTTAAGAGAATTTCTAAAATTTACAAAACAAAAATATCAAGAAGAAATAAATAAAATAGAAATTGAGGTTAAAACTAATAAAAAACAAACAAATAAAGAAAAAATTAAGTTTGAAATTGAAACACTAAAAGCAGAATATATAGTGTTATTAAATCAAAAAATAAAAGATTTAACAAGTAATACAAATGAGTATCAAAAACAGCTGATAGAAAAATTATATAAAGAATTAGAGTTGGAAAAGACAAATAAAATAGAAAAATTGCAAGAAATTCTAAATAAATCAGAACTAGAAATTTCAAAAGAAAAAATAAAAAAACTGAAAACTGCAATGGAATATTTTGAAGACATTATAACATCAGAAATTCCTAGTAGATATGTTTTAGAAAATATAATTGATATGATATGGATTTATAGTGATAAAACTGTAAAATTTGATTTAAAAGTAGATATTGTAAAATTAATATAATTATATAGTAAAAATTGATTGTTTTGTACAGGAATAATAAAATTGGCAATTATAAAAATTACTAAATCACATTTTCACATTTTTCATATTATATAGTAGAGGAGGAATGCGAAAATGTGTTGTTGCCATAACGTATGTAAAACAATAAAAGTATTATCAATCATAAATTTTATTATTTTTATAAGTATTCTTATATTCTTTCTTATTGTTATAATAAATAATGGAAACATGAATAAAGATATCTTAGTTGTAGTTGCAAGGTCAGATGATAATACACAAGTGGGAAATGCAATTATCAATTTTGGTGAAAATCAAATTAATGAAGGAACAGCTTTAAGTCATCAAGAGGGAACTAGTCAAATTAATATTAATGAAAGTGGAATTTATCAAATATCTTATCAGCTGGAAGGAATTGACCAAGGTACTTCAACAAGATTTAACTTTAATGCAATTCTTTTAGTGAACAATATGCCTTTGACTGAAACGCTAAATGAGGGAGCGGTTCTTAGTGAAACTATTGTTAATAATCGTTATACCCTAACAAGTACTGTTATACTAAAATTAAGTGTAGGAGATATATTACAATTAGGTACTTTATCACTTGAAAATGTGACATATCCTAATGCACGTATCGATATAGAAAAAATTGGATAAATAAAACAGATATTGCTAAAAAATACTTTATACAAAAGTATAGAGTATTTTTACTATTTTTTACTATCCCCACATTTAGAGATTTTACCCCAGTGTGTACAACAGAGATGATATCATTTGCAAGAGCTAATACATATTTTGAAAATATGAATACATGCTTAATTGGTTTAAGTGTTGACTCAAATGCATCACATTTGGCTTGGGTATATGACATTTTTTGCCGAACAGGTATACGAATTCCTTTTCCAATTATTGCAGATAGAAATGGCGAAATAGCAAGAAAATATGGAATGATAAGCAATGATGTAAGTACCACAGAAACTGTAAGAAGTGTTTTCGTTATAGATGATAAAGGAATAGTGAGAACTATTTTGACTTATCCAATGAACATAGGTAGATTTATTCCTGAAATTGCAAGAATAGTGCAAGCGCTACAAATGTCGGACTGTGCTAAAGCTTCTACACCAGCAAACTGGCTTCCAAATCAACCAGTTATTGTTTCTCCTCCTACAACATTTAATGAATTAATAGAAAGAAACAGTGAAATTGAAAGTAATAGAAATGGTTTAACATGGTATTTAAGTTTTAAACAACCAGATGACAAGTGCATAAATGAAAATTTTGTTTTAAACATAATTTAAGAATAAAAAACAATTAAAATAGCCATACTATATATAAAAGGAGGCTATTTTATTATGGGAAAAAATCAAAAAATTAATTGTACAGTAACTAGCTGTAAATATAATGATGAAGGATGTCAAGAATGTACATTAGAGCAAATTATAGTAACACCAATAATAGGATGTAATACAAAACAGTCCGACGAATCAATGTGTAGTAGTTATAGAAATGGAAATAAATAGAGAATAATATTTATAAATTTTATAAAAATCATAAATATTATTGTATATCATCTGAATATAGTATATAATATGGTTATGTTTATAGTTTTCTATAAATAAATAATTTTATTATGGGAGGTTTCCCTATGGGACAAAAAGACCGGTTCTATGTAGACATCATGGCTCTACAGCCTGAGGTTACTGGATCGTGCAATTTAGTTATCGTTAAATACCCAAATGGAACATCTACCAAATTCATTGTTGACTGTGGACTTTTCCAAGAAAAGGAATATCAAGAGTATAATTTGGCATTCCCGTTTGACTGTGATAATCTGGAATTTGTTCTTGTTACGCACAACCATGTTGACCATATTGGTCGGCTACCTCTACTAGTCAAAAAAGGTTTTCAAGGTAAAATCTTTACGACAAGGACTACTAGCCTTTTGATGGGGCTTGCTTTGAACGATTCTTATAAAGTATTGAAAGATACTGCAAAAAGAAATCACACAAAGCAACTGTATTCAGAAGGTGATGTTGAAGAAACATTGCAAAAAGTAGTTGGATGTGAGTATGAGATTCCATGTTATATCACTCCAAACATTAAAGCAACATTTTTTGTGAATGGTCATCTTGTAGGAGCTGCGTTGATACTTGTTCAGATTAGTTATCCTGGATATGAAGATATCAACATCCTGTTTACAGGTGATTATAACGACAAAAATATGTTCTTTGATGTACCACAGTTACCTGAATGGGTGACTAATCTTCCTTTGACTGTAGTACAGGAATCCACATATGGCTATATGGATTCAACTGAAATTGTTCCATCTCTGCAAGAAAATATTATTTCTTGTATGGAAAAGCAAAAAACGGCTATACTACTGGTATTTTCATTAGGAAGATGTCAAGAAATTCTCTACATTTTGAAGAGAATGCAGATGGAAGGAAAAATTTCTTCTGACATTCCCATCTATCTAGATGGAAAGTTGGCTATTGCATATACAGAAACGTATCGCAAGGCTGATTTAGGATTAAAGGAAGAAATGCAAGATTTCTTGCCTGATAATTTCCAGTATGTGGACAAAATTTCAAGAGCATCCCTGTTGGAAGATAGCACACGTAAAATTGTGGTAACAACTTCTGGCATGGGAACTTATGGACCAGCCCAAGTATATATTCCTGCATATATTACGCAGAAGGACTGCTTAATTCAGTTCACAGGATATACTGCGGAAGGAACTTTGGGTAGGTGCCTTAAGGATACTCCTGAAGGCGAGATTATCAGAGATAGCAAGGGAGAAATTGCTACAATTGGAGGTTTGGTAAAAAAGAAATTGGCTAATGTTCAATATACAACAGAACTTTCTGCTCATGCAAAAGCAGACGAAATGGTTAAATTCTTAAAACAGTTCAAAAAATTAAAACTGGTTTTAGTCAACCATGGAGAGATTACTTCGAAAGAAAAATTCTCTATCAGAGTTGATGAAGAAGTTAATCCTAAGAACACCGCGATTCTCGGAAGAGATTATCTCTTCCGTATCAATCCATATGGATTGATAAGAAGTTTCTCTACGTCTTATAGGTAAAATCTCATCCCTACCTAATTTAGGTAGGGATACTTTTTACTAAATTTTATATTTCATTACTTGATAAAAGTTTTTGGTTGATATATAATTACCTTATCAAATTTAAAGGAGGAATTTTTTATGCCATTAGTAACAACAAAGGATATGTTTGAAAAATCAATGAAAGAAAAATTTGCAATTGGAGCATTTAATGTAAATAATATGGAAATTATACAGGGAATAGTAGATGCAGCAGCTGCACAAAATTCGCCTGTAATCTTGCAAGCATCATCAAGTGCTATTAAATATGCAAGAATAGGATATTTAAGAAAAATGGTAGAGGCAGCACTAGACGAATATGATATACCTGTTGCACTACATCTAGACCATGGTCCAGACTTTGAAACATGTAAAATGTGTATAGATAATGGATTTTCATCAGTGATGATAGATGGTTCAAAGTATGATTTTGAAGAAAATGTAGAATTAACAAAGAAAGTAGTAGAATATGCACATTCTAAAGGTGTAGTTGTAGAAGCTGAACTTGGAAAACTAGCAGGAATAGAGGACGACGTAAATGTGGCAGCATCTGATGCGATGTATACAGACCCAGACCAAGCTAAAGAATTTGTAGAGAGAACTGGTTGCGATTCGCTAGCAATAGCAATAGGAACAAGCCATGGAGCATATAAATTTAAGGGAGAAGCTAAATTAAGATTTGACATTTTAGCTAAAGTAAAAGAAAAAATACCAAATACTCCTATAGTATTGCATGGAGCATCAACTGTAATTCCAGAATTAGTTGAAATGTGTAATAAATATGGGGGAGATATACCAGGAGCAAAAGGTGTTCCAGATGAGATATTACATGAGGCTAGCTTATCTGGAGTTTCAAAAATTAATGTTGATACAGATTTAAGACTTGCTATGACTGCAGCAATAAGAAAAGTATTGGCAGAGGAACCATCAAAATTTGACCCTAGAGCATATTTGACTCCAGCAAGAGATTTGATAAAAGAAACTGTAGAGCATAAAATAAGAGATGTATTTGGGTCAAGCAATAAAGCTTAACAAGGAAATTTAAAAATTAACCGAAACTTGGTGATAGATTTAAAACTGTCAGCTAAGTTTTCGGTTAATTTCATTCAGATTAATTGGATTTTGCTTACATTTTTTCATTTATTCTTATTGCTTGTTGCATCCTGCGTTCAGCATCTCTTTTAGCAATGTCTTGCCTTTTATCATATAACTTTTTACCTTTTCCAACTCCAAGTTCAATTTTCAAAAAATTCCCATTAAAATATAATGAAATAGGGACTAAACTTAACCCTTTTTGTTTAATAAGTCCAGTGAGTTTATTTATTTCTCTTCTATTTAGCAAAAGTTTTCTAGTACGTAACGGATCTTTGTTATATATATTACCATGTTCATATGGGCTAATATGCATACCATATATGAAAACTTCACCATTTTTTATGTTCGCATAAGAGTCTTTTAAATTTACTTTCCCATTTCTAATAGACTTGATTTCTGTTCCAGTTAAAACAATTCCAGCCTCATATGTATCAGTTATATTATAATTATGTTTAGCTGTTGGGTTAGTGGCAACTATTTTTTTTGACATTATTATATCCTCTCATTCATTTTTTATTTTAATTAAACTATATATTAAATTATATCACGGAAAAATATATATGTCAGTATTTTGCATAAGATAATTTAAAAAATAGCATTATTTAAGGGCAAATAATGCAAATTAGAGTACAAGTCAAGTATAAAGTATATTTAGAAAATTTTTGAAGTTCCGCGTAAGCGACCAAACGAGCTTTTTTTCAAAAGCGAGTGCGACTTGGAGCAACCTTCCTGCGTTCAAAATAAAAATTTATTTTTATTTTGAACATTCGAAGGTGTGCGACACCAAGGAACGAAAAAATTTGAGAAATATACTTTATACTTGACTATATAAACTTAATTATAAAGTCATTAAATAATGCTATTTTTTAATAAGCAATTTTAATTATAAGTCATCAGAATCAATATAAATGTCGTTTTCATTTTTCTGCCTCATATATGCCCAAATTAAAAGTCCTATTGCAGCTATAGTGATACCTACTATAATCCAAGACCATGTACTTGTTGTCATTCCTGCTAATCTAGCTTCATCTGTAGATGTTCTAGTAGCTGTATATCTACCATTATCATTATCTCCTGTTGTTGTGCCCATCATGGTGTTTTCAGTACTTTCCATACCATCTCTTACATCTGTCACAACATTTTCTGTTCCATGACCTATAGTATTTAAACCATTTTTAATACTGCCTGCAACGTTGTTTCCGACATTCTCTATAGTATTTTCTGTACCTCCAACAAAATTTCTAATTCCATTAGCTACGTTTTCCATGGCTAATGAAGGAATTGCGATAGATATAATTAAAAGAGTAATAACAGAAATTATTAAAAATCTTTTTTTCATGATATATACCTCCTAAACGATTTTTTGAAAAATAATTTCTATTATTAGTATTGCTGTTTTACAAAAAAATATACAAAATAATTAAAAAAATTAGACGTTAATAAAATTATAATTAAACGTCTAATTGGTAAAAAAATCAAATTTTATAAAAATTATCCCTTTAATCTAACTAGTATAGCTATTGCGAGTAAAATTAAAATAACTCCAACAGTAATAACTAATATATTTAAAATATTTGAGAAACTCATATTTTCTTGAGCAATACTACTTACTCCTGATGGAGCAACTGTTCCGCCAATATTATCATTTGGAGAAGTGGGTGTTTCGTTTGCTACGGTATTAGTATCATCTATAGAATTAGTATCAAGAGTGTTAGTATCAATTAAATTAGCATCTTCTATGCTATTAGTATCTTCTGCTGTTAAATTCATATCAATATCGGCTGCAAGAACCATGTTAGCAGAAAACAAAAATATAATAATCGCAATTGTAATTTTAAAAACTTTTGACATTAAAAAATCCCTCCAACACATATAAAATGTTTTTATCTATTAGTACTATATAATCATACACAAAAAAAGAAAAAAAGTCTAGTATATTTTGTAAAAAATGTCAGATTTTTTCAATAATGTATTGTCAATTTCGCTAGTTAATTATATAATATTTGAACAGAAGGGACAGCTATTTAAATTTTGTTCAAGTTTCAAGGAAGGAATATGAGAATGGAAAAGTTAAACGGATTATCAGATGCAGAGGTTAAAAAGAGAATTGAAGAGGGGAAGGTTAATTCCGCAAGTGGAGACAAATTGAAATCCAATTGGCAAATAGTAAGGGATAATGTTTGTACTTTATTTAACTTATTTAATTTAATTATAGCTATTGCTTTAGCATGTGTACAAGCATATTCTAATATGGTTTTTATTCTAATAATTATTATTAATGTATTAATTGGTATTATACAAGAAATTCATGGAAAAAATTTGGTGAAAAAATTATCAATTCTTACAGCAGCTAAAACTAAAGTTATAAGGAATGGAAAACAAGAGGAAATAGGCATTGATGAAATTGTTATTGATGATATTATTCTTTTGGCACAAGGAGATCAAATTCCTTCTGATGCATACGTTCTAGAGGGAGAAATAGAAGTTAACGAGTCTCTTCTTACTGGAGAATCTGATACTATATTAAAAGAAAAAGACGCTAAACTTCTTTCAGGAAGCTATGTTGTTAGTGGAAAGTGTTATGCTAAAATCGAAAAAGTCGGAGACGATAATTTTGCAAACCAAATAATAAATGCTACAAAGAAACATAAAAAAGTAAATTCTGAATTGCTTAATTCAATGAAAAAAGTTACTAACTTTACAAGCTTTGTAATTATTCCAGTTGGAGTTATTCTTTTTGTACAAGCATATGTGTTTAGACAAAGTGATATTCAACAGGCGGTAATTGCAACAGCTGCAGCACTTTTGGGAATGTTACCAAAAGGATTTGTGCTATTAACAAGTATTGCACTTGAGTCTGGAGTAATTAAGCTTGCAAATAAAAAAGTTTTAGTACAAGATTTATATAGTGTTGAAACTTTGGCACATGTTGATACTTTATGCTTGGATAAAACAGGTACTATAACTGAAGGAAAAATGAAAGTTATAGACGTAGAAAAGTATGGGGAAGAGGAGTTACCAGACACATTTGAAAATATAATGAATACGTATGTAAACTCTACAGATGACAGTAATGCAACATTTATGGCTTTGAAGAATTACTTTAAAGGTGAGTCAAAATATGAAAAGATTAGTGATATATCTTTTTCATCTGAAAGAAAATGGAGTAGTGTTACTTTTAAAGATTTAGGAAGCATAATAGTTGGAGCGCCAGAAAGATTAGTTATTAAAGCTGGAATTGATATTCCAGAAAGTGTGGTAAAAGCCCAAGAAGATGGAAAAAGAGTTTTATGTATTGCATATACAAAAGAAGCATTAAATAGTGAAGATTTACCAGATTTAAAGATAATAGCATCTATTATAATTGCTGACCCATTAAGAAAAAATGCAAAAGAAATGCTAGGATACTTTAAAACACAAGCAGTTGATATAAAAATCATTTCAGGAGATAATCCTGTTACTGTTTCAACAATTGCAAAAAGAGCTGGACTAGAAGATTATGAATCATATATAGATTTATCAACACTTGATTCCGATGCAGAAATAGTTGATATAGTTGACAAATATAGTATTTTTGCTAGAGTTTTACCACATCAAAAAAGTATTATAGTAAAAGCACTTCAAGCTAAAGGACATCAAGTTGCAATGACCGGAGATGGCGTAAATGATGTAATTGCTCTAAGAGAAGCAGACTGTAGTATAACACTACCAGAAGCTAACGATGCTGCAAAACAAGTATCGCAAATTGTTTTACTTAATGAAGACTTTAGTGTATTAAAAGACGTATTGATGGAAGGAAGAAGGGTAGTAAACAACCTTACAAGTGTAGCAAGAATATTCTTTATAAAAACAATATATTCTGTACTTTTATCAATATTCTGTATGCTTACAAATACAGCATTTCCATTTATACCAATTCAAATTACACTAATAGATTTAGTAATTGAGGCATACACATCGCTATTTATTTCATTTGAGCCAAATGGCAAACCTGTTAAAGGAGTATTTTTACATACCGTATTACGAAATGCAGCGCCTTTTGCAATAGTAATTATGCTAAATATAATATTTTTAACATTCTTAGCACCAGTACTTGGAATAGCTGAAGGACAATTAGTTACAATAATGTATCTATTAATAGGGTTTGTAAGTATTTTAGCAGTTTTAGAAGTATGTATACCATTTAACAAATTACACGTATTCTTATTTAGTACAACATTTGTAGGATTTTTTGTGGCAGTATATCTATTTAGAAATTTATTACATATTTCAAATATAAGTATGCAAGAATTCGGAATATTTATAGTATTTGCATTAATCAGCACAATAGTGCTTACGATTAAACAAAAAATATATAAAAAGTTAGGATATTAATGAAATACCGGGGACACATTTAAATGTGTCCCCCATGTGTTTCACCGTGCTATTTTCCATTTGTACTCAAATGCCCTCGGCTGGAAGAAGAATATGATTAAAATCTAATGGCAATTTAGCAATATATGTAACCTGTTTTTGAGCAACAGGATGAATAAAACTCGTTCTATATGAATGCAATGCTTGTCTATTAATTAATTCGGATGAATGACCATATAATGTATCTCCAATAATAGGGTGATGTATATAACTCATATGTACTCTAATTTGATGAGTACGACCAGTTTTTAATATACATTTTACAACCGAATAATTATATTTTTCATTGTATGACAAGACTTCATATTCGGTTATGGCTGTGTCACCAGCACTATTTACACATCTTTCAATAATGCTCTTTTCTTTTCTTGCAATAGGTGCATTTATAATACCTTTTTTATTTTCAAAATTCCCTTCACAAATTGCAATATATTCTTTATAAAATTCATTATTTTTCAATTCATTATTTTTCATTTGTCTTGCTAAACATTCTTGAATATACTCATTTTTAGCAAATATAACTAAGCCAGACGTGTTTCTATCTAATCTATTTACAGGTCTAATTTTTTTCTTTAACCCAATAGAATCAAAATAATATTTTACTCCATTAGATAAACTATCTGTAAAATGGTCCATTGAAGGATGAACAGGCATATTTGCCGGTTTATTAATAACTATGTAGGAATCATCTTCGTAAATAATATCCAAATTCATGCTTGTTGGGACTATGTTAGAATTATTTTCTTCAAAATCAATTAAAATTTCTATTATATCATTAGTAGATAGGGAAGAATTAATATTTGCTACTGTGTTATTGATTAATATCTTATTATTTTTCTTTAACTTTAATAAAAGCCTATCTGATATATTGAAATAGGCTTTTATTAATTCTTTTAAATTAGAGTAAGTGTCATTTTCTTTAATAGTATACTTAAGCTTCATTGCTAATTAGTTTCTCCTCTTAACCACTAATGTTACATTGTATTGGTGCGAGTAATGGGACTTGAACCCATACGCTTTTAAAGCACACGCCCCTCAAACGTGCCTGTCTGCCAGTTCCAGCATACTCGCAAATTTACAATATCTATTATACTATAATACTTATGAAAATGCTAGTATAAAATAATAAATAAAAATTAAATAAGATTTTTAGTATCATATTTAGATAACAGATTATAGATAATTTATTCTTTATATAACAAAAAACATGCCACTTCATATTATAATATGAGGTGGTTTTTATGGCATATTCAGATAGAGAACTAATTGCAAGACTAATTCAATGCGAAGCAGGAGGAGAAGGGGACAACCGGAATGAAGGCTGTTGCGACAGTGATTATGAATAGGGTTCAAGCTTCAGAAGGTGAATATGCTAGAGTCTCACAAGGTGGGAACATTCAAAACATTATATTCCAGCCAGGGCAATTTGACTGTGTAAGAGAAACAATAAATGGACAATATAACCCACAAAACATATATAATATGAATCCAACAGATGTACATTATGAAATAGCTGACTGGGCTTTAGCAGGAAATAAACTAATTGAAATTGGCGAGTGTTTATGGTATTTAAATCCATTTAGACCTTCTTGTGGAAGTACGTTTCCTTCAAATGGTTCAGGGACCCTACATACAAGGTTCGGTGACCATTGCTTCTATAGGCCGACAAGCCTTTATTCTAGTACTTAGATAGAATACAATATAACATATTTTACTTTTATTCATATAATATTTTGAAGGAATAGTTGCATATTACTTTTTAAGATCTGTTGCCTGTATAAGGTTTATAAGTTTCCTTTCAAAAACTTAAATTTTTAATAAGGTTGTGAACAATATGGAAAATGAAAATCAAGTTGAAACCAATGAATTAAAAAATAATAGAGAAGATAGAAATGTAAACATAAATCAAAATTCACCTGAAATACTTACAAACAATATATATACACCAGCTTTTTTAAGAGAAAATATTGGAAAACTAATGAGAGTTGAATTTTTAATAGGAACTAACAATTTAGTGGATAGAACAGGAATATTAATAGATGTAGGAGCAAGTTATATTTTATTAAAAGCATTGGAAAGTGATATAATTACTTATGCTGATATTTATTCTATAAAATTTATTACCATTTCTAATTTGCCATATAATATGTTATTTAACCTAAATACTAATAATATGAATAGTAACAATTACATGGGTTCAAATAATATGCCTATGCAAAATATGCAAATGTCAAATATGGAAAGTAATAATTATCGTTATTAAGTGTATCCATTTTGTCCATCTTGAAATTCCTGATAAATTGTCTTATAATAATTCTGGTGATAGCATGAGAATTTTAATTGTTGAAGATAATGAGGCAATTGCTGAAGGACTTAAACTTTCACTCGAATGTGAAAATTTTAATGTTAATATTTGTACTAGTATTAATAGTGCTAAATCAGAATTATTAAAAAACATATATAATTTAGTTGTTCTAGATATTTTGCTACCAGATGGTGATGGTATAGAATTTTGTAAATATATAAAAGAAAATATGGAGATACCTGTTATTTTCTTAACTGCAAAGGATGCAGAAAATGATATTATAAAAGGGCTTAATATTGGAGCTGATGATTATATTGTTAAACCTTTTAGAATAGGTGAATTAGTTGCTAGAATCAACAATGCCTTTAGGAAATACAAAGATGATGATGACATTCTAATCATTCGTAATATTACAATAGATAGAACAAATATGATAGTTTCAAAAAACGGAAAAGAAATACAACTCACAAGCCTTGAATGGAGAATTTTAAATATGTTACTAAATTCAATTGGAAATACTATTTCAAGAGAGAAATTATTAAATTTGGCATGTGATATAAAGGGTAATTTTATTAATGATAATTCGCTTACTGTATATGTAAAAAGGATACGCGAAAAATTAGAAGATGATATAAATAATCCACAAATAATAAAAACAATTAAGGGAATAGGATATAGAATAGAAAATGAAAATATTAAAAAGTTTAAAAAATAAAAATATAAAAAAATATTTAATTATATCAGGTGTATTAATATTATTTTTTACTTTAATACTTTTTACATTTAATATTATAGTGTTTAATAGCACCAAAATAGAACTCTCTGAAAAATATGGTATTTACAATTTTTCAGAAAACTTGGCAATAAATGAACTTGTAAATCAGCTGTTTTTGCCTATTAATATTACTATTGTACTTTTTATTGTTTTTTCAATTATTATTACAATAATTTTCTTAACAGCATTAAATAAAAACGAAAATGAAATTATAAATGCAAGATTATATTTACAAAAAGTTGCAAATGGAAAATATTCTTTTGACATAGAAAATATTTCCGAAAGTGAACTCAGCAATCTAAAAGAGGATTTATATAAAATAGTTTTAGAGTTAAAAGAAAAATCAGAAAATTTGACAAAGGATAGAGAAACTCTCTCGAATTATATTACAGATATATCACATCAAATTAGAACACCATTAATGGCAATAACAGCAATGATAGATGCTCTGATAGAAAATGAGAAAACTTTAGATAATATTACACGAAGATTTGTATATAATATTTCAAGTCAATTAAACCAAATAAATTGGCTTGTAGACAATTTGCTAAAAATGGCTCAATTAGATACGAAAACGGTGAAATTAAATAAAACAAAGATTAATTTAGCTCAATTATTTAAAAATATTGAAAATAATCTAAGCATTTTCTTAGAAGAGAAAAATCAAACATTAAATTTTAGTATTGACAAGAATATTAAGATTTATGCTGATGAAAAATGGCTTACTGAAGCTTTTGAAAATATATTAAAAAATTGTGTTGAATATTCAAATAATAATTCAGTAATAAAAATAGAATGCTCTAAAAATCCACTATATACAGAAATAATCGTATCTGATAGTGGAAAAGGAATAAATAAAAATGAAATATCAAAAATTTTTAATAGATTTTATAAAGGAACAAATTCAAGTGGTAATAGTTTTGGCATAGGACTTTCACTTGCTAAAAGTATTATTGAGAGCCAACAAGGTGAAATATCAGTAGAAAGTAAGGAAAATGTAGGCACTACATTTACAATAAAAATATATGAAAATGAATAATAGATAGTATTAGTTTTGCACCAAATGTAAACTAATACTTTTTCTATATTGTCATTTTAAAGTCACTTTGACACTATATAATAAATTTAAACTTAATTTATTGTATTACTTGAAGAATGATTTCTCAAATATGAGAATAGAAGGGAGAAAAAATATGGAGATTCTAAAACTAGAAAATATAATAAAAGAATATATAAATGGAGAGAAAAAGTTGTTGGCATTAAATAATTTATCTTTGACAGTTAATCGAGGAGAATTTGTTTCTATTGTTGGACCAAGTGGCAGTGGAAAGTCAACTCTTTTGCATATTATTGGAGGATTAGATACTCCAACTTCCGGAAAAGTTCTTATAGAAGGTACTGATATATCTAATTTAAAGTCAGATAAAATGACTATTTTTAGAAGAAAGAATATCGGGATTATATATCAATTTTACAATTTAATTCCTACTCTGAATGTTGAGAATAATATAATTATGCCTGCTTTATTAGATGGAAAAAAAACAGATAAAGTAAAGCTAGAAAAACTTATAAACTTGTTAAGGCTAGAAAATAGAAGACAAGCTATGCCTTCTCAATTATCGGGTGGTGAGCAACAAAGAGTTTCTATTGGCAGAGCATTAATAAATGAGCCTAGTATTATTTTAGCTGATGAACCAACGGGAAATCTTGATAGCAAAGCTTCAAAAGAAATCTTAGAAATTTTTAAATATTATAACAAAACTTTTAATCAAACCATTCTTATGGTTACTCATGATGAAAAATTAGCACTCCAAGCAGATAGAATAGTAGAGTTAAAAGACGGAAAAATTATAAAGGACGAATATATAAATGCAAGATGATGATGTAGGTGATTTATGAAAAATATAACTAGGAGGAATTTGAAATGGGAGTGTCTTGGAAACTTGCGATTAATTATCTAAGAAGTAACAGAAAAAGAACCTTTGTTTTATCAACTTGTATTATCATTTCTACTATTCTTATAACAACAATTTTACTCTTAATTGAAAGTTATAAAGAATGTCAAATAACTAATATAAGAAATATGGCAAATTGGGAAGTAGGATATAGTGAAATAACATACGAGGAAGCTTGCTTGATCGAAAAACATTACAATGTTAAAGAAATTTCTATTATACGTAATTTAGAAAATAGCAATATTATGTACCTTGATAAAAATGCTTTAAATAATTTTGCAAAAAACAACTTGGTTTCAGGGAGACTTCCTGAGAAAAATAATGAAGTAATTTGTGATGAGTATATTGGACATGATATTGGAGAAACTATAAAAGATGGAGAGCAAAATTATACAGTAGTAGGCTTAATAAAAGGAATTAATTTGCCTTTTAATAATTTAAATGAATATATAACATTATTAGATAGAACTCAATTAAAAAATACCGATAAAGTAGATATCACAATATTAAGCAAAAATATTGAAAATATATATTCTGATTATTTTGATATATATTACATGTTGCCAACATATAGAGAAAATGCAGAATCTTCACTTGACAATAAAGTTCTATATAATAAAGAATTATTAGAATATGCTAATGTTTTAGATTATACTTCAGAATTCCAATATAATATTTATGCGGTAGAAGGAATTTTTATCGGAATAATAATTATTGCATCTGTAATATATATATACTCTGTAATAAATATTAGTATTGTTGAGAGAAAACGTTATTGGGGAATTTTGAATTCGATAGGTGCCACAACAAAACAAATGAAGAGAAGCATCAGAGTCGAAATTTTAATAATACTACTAATTACAGTACCTATAGGAATTTTTCTTGGAATATGTATTGATTTACTGCTCATAACCATAATAAATAATATATTGCCACAATATGCAACTGCATATACATATATATTTAATATTTTCAATACAAATGAGAATATTAACGTTGTAATACCTATTAGTACAATTGGCATGTCAATATTAATAATTGTAATTACAGTATATGTTGCATCAATTATACCAATTGAAAAGATTACAAAGACAGGTACCATTTATTTAATTAGGGGAAGTAGAAAAAGCACTCGATTAAAGAAAAACAGAAAGAAATCATCTACTTTGTTGAAACCAAACGGTATAGAAAAAAATCTGGCTTTGAAGAATATAGAACAATATAAATCAAGATATTCTGCAATAATTTTTTCATTAATTGTTTGCATTGCTTTAATAATAGTAAGTAATTATTACATAAAAAGTACCAGTGATAAGAGTTATGTTTCCGATTACAATTATCATATTAATATTGGCTATTCTCCAGAAGTAGATGGAGAGCTAAGTGAGAAAGTAATACATGATATTAAAAAAAGTGGTTTGGCAACGAAAATAATCGGTAATAACATCACAAAATTTAACTTACTTATTAATAAAAATAATATTAGTGAGGAAGAGAAAAATTTTAGTAAAAAAATATATAATAGAGATGATTTTTATGCTCATGTTAATGGAATATATAGCTCTAATGAGTACAATGAGTTTATAGATACATATTATATTAATATTGATTTAATTACATTAAATGATGATTCGTATAAATCTTACCTGGAACAACTTGGGATAAATGAATTGGCGGAAAACGAATGCATATTTGTTGACAGGATGAAAGAGAAAACAAAATATTATGATGGTATGCGCCTTACAACCTTTCAAGAAGGAGACGAAATCGTATTACAGGATATGATACCAGGAACTAATAACTTAGAAAATTTATATATTACTATTGCAAAAATAAAAATTAAAAAAATTACCGATAAATTTCCAATCGAAAGAGGTTCTGTTGCTATTATTATGAGCGATTCCGGATTAGAGTATGTTAAAAAAAGAATGTATGGCGAAGATTATTATAATGATACTAAATATGAAAATATATCATTAAATATAAAAAATATTGAAGATATAGAAGAATTAATAGCTCAATTACGTATCAAATATAATAATAACGATATAGTAGGGGTTGCGCAAGCATCTCAGGAAGATATTGATAGTGCTGAACTTTTTAAAAACATATTTATATATAGTTTTATAAGTGTGATAATTTTAATAGGTTTTTTAAATATGTATAATGCAACAAATAGCAATATAGAAATAAGAAAGAGGGAGGCAGTAAGTTTAATAACTATTGGAATGCAGCAAAAACAAATTACAAAAATGATATTTATAGAAAACCTTATATGTGGACTTTTAGCTTTGATTTTAGGCATTACAGCAGGAATTTCAATATCATATATAATTTATTACAAGAGTATTGATTCATTGATATACACTTTTTCAGTGCCTTGGGAAGGAGTAATAATTAGCATCATAGGTATCGTGCTAGTTTCTATAATTTCAACTTTGCAAATAAAAAATAAAATATTTTCAAATGATTTAGTGGAAACATTGAAGAGGGAAGAAGTGTAGAAAATATTAAAAAATACTTGTACTTTCCTTAAATAACATATATAATATATGTGTTAAGTTTTTAAGGAGGTACAGATTTATATGTCATTTATAAACGAGATAAAAGAAAAAGCTAAAAAAGAAATAAAGAATATAATCTTAACAGAAAGTGAAGATGTTAGAGTTTTAAAAGCTGCAGAACAGATTAAGAACGAAGCATTTGCAAACATCATATTAATCGGAAATGAAGAAGAAGCTAATAAATTAGCAAAAGATAATGATATTGATATATCGGGTATCAAGATTATTGAGCCTATTTTTTCTGAGAAATATGATGAATATGCAAATGCTTTTTATGAATTAAGAAAAGCTAAGGGGATGACAATTGAAAAAGCAAAAGAGATGCTTAAAGATAATATGTATTTTGGAACAATGATGGTTAAACAAGGAGATGCAGATGGATTAGTATCTGGAGCTTGCCATTCTACGGCAAATACTTTAAGACCTGCTTTGCAAATTTTAAAAACTGCTCCAGGAACAAAACTTGTTTCAGCATTTTTCTTAATGATAGTTCCTAATTGTGAATATGGGGAAGATGGAATATTTGTTTTTGGTGACTGTGGTCTTGTTGAATATCCAAATGCTGAAGAGTTATCAGAAATTGCTATTTCATCTAGTAAAAGTTTTGAACAATTAACTGGCAAAACTTCAAAAGTAGCAATGCTTTCATATTCTACTCATGGAAGTGCTCATTCAGATTCAACTGAAAAGGTTATTGAAGCTACAAAGTTATTAAAAGAAAAAATGCCAGATTTAATCTGCGATGGTGAGATGCAATTAGATGCAGCAATTATTCCAGAAATAAATGCAAGCAAAGCACCTGGCAGTCCACTTAAAGGACATGCTAATACTTTGATATTTCCAAACTTAGATGCAGGAAATATTGGATATAAATTAGTTCAAAGGCTTGGAAAGGCAGAAGCATATGGACCTCTATGTCAAGGTATTGCAAAACCTGTAAATGATTTATCAAGAGGATGCAATAGTGATGATATAGTTGGCGTTGTTGCTATAACAGCTGTACAAGCTCAAAATAAATAATTATAAATTGGAGGATTTGTAAAATGAAAATTTTAGTTGTAAACTGCGGAAGTTCATCATTAAAATATCAATTAATTGATATGGAAACAGAAGAGGTAATGGCAAAAGGTTATTTAGAAAGAATTGGAATAGATGGTTCTTTTCTAACTCATAGAATTGGAGAACAAAAGTATAAAATAGAAAAGAATATTAAAGACCATGCAGAAGGTATGGAATTAGTTATTGAACAATTATTACATAAAGATTATGGTGTAATTTCAAGCTTGGATGAAATTGATGCTATTGGACATAGAATTGTGCATGGTGGAGATAAATTTACAAAATCTGTTCTAGTAGATGATGAAGTTGTAAAAGGAATAGAAGATGCAATAAAATTTGCTCCATTACATAATCCAGCTCATCTACAAGGTATTTATGCTTGTCAAAAAGAGTTACCAGGAAAACCAAATGTAGTTGTTTTTGATACTGCATTTCACCAAACAATGCCTGAGAAAGCATATATTTATCCTATACCATATGAATATTATGAAAAATATAAAATTCGTAAATATGGTGCACATGGTACTTCCCATAAATTTGTATCTCACAGAGTTGCAGAATTAATGAATAAGCCAATTGAAGATTTGAAAATAATTTCTTGTCACTTAGGTCAAGGGGCCAGTTTATGTGCTATAAAAGATGGAAAATGTGTTGATACTTCTATGGGATTAACTCCACTTGGAGGAATACCAATGGGTACAAGGTCTGGAGATTTAGATCCTTCTGTTGTAACATTTCTAATGGAAAAAGAAAATATATCACCAGCTGAAATGGAAACTTTACTTAACAAAAAATCAGGAAAGCTTGGTATTTCTGGAGTTAGCAGTGATGATAGAGATGTTGAAGCTGCTGCAAATGAAGGAAATGAAAGAGCTAAACTTGCAATTTCTAACTTTGTATATCAAGTAGCTGGTTATATTGGTAGATATGCAGCGCAAATGAATGGCGTAGATGTAATCACATTTGAAGCTGGCATAGGAGAAAATGGAATTGCTGTTAGAAAAGGAATTTGCGAATATTTAGGATTTTTAGGTGTTAAAATTGATGAAGAGAAAAATAATTGTAGAGGAGAAGAAGTAGAAATTTCAACACCTGATTCAAAAGTAAAAGTTTATGTTGTACCTACAAACGAAGAATTAATGATAGCAAGAGAAACAAGAGATATTGTATTAAACAAATAGTTTACTTTAGATAAAAGCATTAAGTAATATTTTATTTAATGCTTTTTTTCTAAAATAGCGTAATGGTGTAATAGTTTAAAATGCCACTAATTTTTGCTAAAATTAAGTGAGGAGAAAGAGTATTATGGAAAATGAAGAGCTAAAAAAATCAAAAAAAGTATTAATAATAGTTATAATATTACTTGTTTTACTTATCGCAGGGGGAATAACTACTTGGTACATTATTTCAAATTTAGACCAGAATAGCCCTGACGAAGTATTAAATCAATATATGTCTTGTTTAAAAAACAGTGATTATGAGGGAATGTATGCACTATTATCTGAGTCTACGAAGTCTCGTGTAGACCATGATACATATATTGCTAGAAACAAAAACATATATGAAGGCATTGAGGCAACAAACATAGAAATAAATAATATTAATATAGTACTTGATAAAAAAGCAAAAAAATACGAAGTAACATATACAATGTCATTTGATACACTTGCTGGCAATTTATCATATGATTTTACTGCAACATTTGATAGACAAGATGATAATAAGTATTATCTAAATTGGTATTCTGATTTAATCATACCAGAATTGGAAGAAAATTATAAAATTAGAGTATATTCTAATACTGGAGCAAGAGGAGATATATTAGATAGAAATGGAAAGGTTTTAGCTACAAATGGTGAGTATGGAGAAAGAGAATATCCTTATGGCGAAATTGCTGCTCATTTGATAGGATATATTAGAGGAATAAGCAGTGAAGAATTAGAAGCACATAAGGGTGAAGGCTATACTGAAAGCAGTTTAATTGGTAAAACAGGAATAGAAGCAGCTTTTGAAGATAGGCTTAGAGGAACAAATGGTAGTGGCATATATTTAGTAGATGAAAATGAAAATACTATAAAGACTATTGCTAAAACCAATATTGAAGATGGAGAAGATATTAGACTTACAATAGACATTGATTTGCAAGAAGAGATTTATAATGAATTTGATGGAGACAATGGTCTTTCTGTAGTAATTAATCCTAAAACTGGTGAGATTTTAGCCATGGTAAGTACTCCAAGCTTTGACTCAAATCAATTCATTACTGGATTTACAGATGCTGAATGGAACGAACTTAGCTCTGATGAAAATACTCCAATGCTTGCAAGATATGAAAGCACTTGGGCACCGGGTTCTTCTTTTAAACCTATTACAGGAGCCATAGGCTTATCAACTGATAGTTTTACCGCAACTGAAAACTTTGGCACTAGTGGATTAAGCTGGCAAAAGGATGAAAGCTGGGGAGATTATAGAGTAACTACATTAACAACATATGGAGGTAGTGCTAACTTAAGAAATGCACTTATCTATTCTGATAATATTTATTTTGCAAAAGCAGCTCTAAAAATAGGAAGCGATACATTTGCAAAAGAATTGCTAAAAATAGGATTTGACAAGGAAATTGATATACCTCTACCAATATCTAGTTCACAGTTTGGAGAAAACAATAAATTTGGAGGAGAAGTAGAACTAGCTGATTCTGGATATGGTCAAGGAAAAGTTCTAGTTAATCCATTACATGTTGCATCAATTTATTCTGCTTTTGTAAATGAAGGAAATATGATAAAGCCATTTATAGAATATGGTGAAAAGACAGAATATTGGATAGAAAATGCGTTTACAGAGGAAGCAGCAGAAGAAATACAAAAAGATTTAATACAAGTAGTTGAAAATTCTGGAGGAACAGCACATGAAGCAAGAATCAGCGGTATGACACTTGCAGGAAAGACTGGAACAGCTGAATTAAAATCATCAAAAGATGAAGACGGCGAAGAGCTAGGATGGTATAACACTTTTGTTGTAAGCGATAAAGCCGATGAACAATTCTTATCTATAAATATGATAGAGAATGTTGAAGATAGGGGAGGTAGCCATTATCTTCTACCAAAGGTTAGAAATATAATTAATGCATATTTTAATTAAAATATTGAATACAATGTAAAAACAACACTTCACTTTACATAATAGCATATTATATATAAATATGTTATTAGAAAGGAAGTGTTGTCTTGAAATTAGAAAATAAAAAAATAGGATTTGCTTTTACAGGTTCTTTTTGTACATTTAAAAGAGTGTTAGAAGAGCTTAAGAAAATAAAAAAAGAAAAAGCTGAAATAATTCCAATTATGTCGTACAATTCTTATAATTTAGATACAAAATTTGGCAAGGCAGAAGAATATATAGATAAAATAAAAGAAATATCAGAAAAAGAAGAAATAATCCATACTATTCAAGGAGCTGAACCTATAGGTCCTAAAAAAATGACAGACATATTAGTAATTGCACCATGTTCTCGGAAATACAATAGCTAAACTTGCTAATGGCATTACAGATACACCTGCACTAATGGCTGCAAAATCGCATTTGAGAAATAATAATCCTATAGTTATTGCTCTTTCTACTAATGATGGATTATCTGGTAATGCTGAAAATATCGGCAAACTATTGAACAGAAATAATTATTTTTTTGTGCCATTCAAACAAGATAATCCTATAACAAAGCCTCGTTCTCTAGTTGCAGATTTTAGTTATTTAATACCTACAATAGAAAAAGCATTAGATAGAGAACAAATAATACCTATTCTAGTATAATATATACCTCTAAAATTAAGTAAAACTGAGTGATAGATTAAAATTTCTGTCACTCAGTTTCATTTCATACGATATAGTTTTAAATTTAGGAATTATCATCTTTATTTATTAAAGAATTTTTAAATTCTTCATTTTGTATTATACCTAATAAAAACCAGAATATTGGGGCAACTCCAATTGTACTTATATTGAAAAATGCTTGAGCTAAATATCCTAAAATAGGTATTACTAATATGAAAGTAGCTTTGTTTTTAAACATATTTCTTTCTTTATATAGTATTTGTCCAATAAATGCTAAATATACTATTAATGCAGGTATTCCAATAGTTGCACCAATTTGCAAATATTCATTATGTGCTTTATCTACATATCTATTGTATACTTCTGCTTGATAAATTGTATCTTCAAGTGCATAATAAATTAGTCCTTCCTTCAAATTATCTGGACCACAACCGATTAAAGGTGTTGCTTTTATTACTTTCAATACCGATGACCAAATTTGAAATCTTCCACTTCCAAAACTTGACTCGACATTTTGCTCTATAAACATTGAATGGAGCTCTTCATTTAGTAAATCGAGACGATTACTCAATAATCCATATTGAAATTGTTCTGGCAAAAACTTAGGAGGAATAAGCATAATTCCAAATATAATTATAAAACCTATAGCAATAATTCCAACTCTTTTTAACAATTCTTTGTTATGATTTTTTATAACATATATAATTCCAAAAATTGTAGCAAAAGCAAGCCCGAACCAGGAACTTCTGGTTGCACTTGATAACATTGCCCAAAAAGAAATATAGCTAAGTACTAGATAGCATCTTTTTTCTTTAATTAGATATAACGCCATAAATACTGGTACACATATTGCAAGAAAACTTCCAAAGAAGTTTGTATTACCAAATGTAGAGGATGCAAAACCAGGCCTATATGGTATATTAAAGATATTATATATGTAATAAAGAGGAAAGATATTGTAATATTGCAATATACCAATAATGGAGCTTATGCATACTGTTATAATAGCAAAAGTTTTTAGCTTTTTATTATATTGAAAGAAATATTTGGCACAATAATAAACCATAAAATAAATTGTAAATGTAAGGACTCCTTCAAATCTATTGGCTTCTCCAATAATTGCCTTTTTTATATTAAATGAAAAAAGCATACTTATTAGAATTAATATATAAAAGATAAGTAATGTTTTATCAATTCTATCGAATTTTAGTTCTTTTCTTTTTAAAATGATTAATACTAATAAAATTACACCACAAATAAGTAAAGCGACGTATTTGGGTATATTGTATGTCATTTCTGCTAATCCTTTAGGCAAAGTAAGCAAAGGAATTATAAATAAAATTACACAAATTGTTATATTAATTATTTTGTTTTTCATGAGTGATTTACTCCTTATTCATCAGTGATTTTTGTAATAAAATTAAATATCTCCTAGTGGATTACTTTCTACAGCATTTCTTACTTGTTCATTACTAACATGAGTATAAATTTCTGTTGTGGCAATGCTTTCATGACCAAGAAGTTCCTGTAAAACGCGTATATCCACTTTACCATATTGATACATTAGTGTGGCAGCAGTATGTCTTAATTTGTGTGTAGAATATTTTGAAGTATCGAGACCTGCTTTCATTAATTCTCTGTCAACAATGTATTGTACTGTTCTATTTCCAATACGTTCTTTCCTTTTGCTTAAAAATAATGCCTTATTAGAGGCCTTAGAATCGTTTTTTACGCCTTCTGTTGGTCGTACTGACATATAATCCTTTAAAGCTTTTACGCAAGCATTATTAAGGTAAATTGTACGTTCTTTATTACCTTTACCTATAACAGTAAGTCTATTTTCGCTAAAATCGATATTTGAAATATTAATACCAACCAGTTCTGACAGACGTAGACCGCAATTTAAAAATAAAGTGATAATAGCATAATCTCTTTCTTTATTTTCATCATTATCATCATAAGTAACATTTAAAAGTTTTTTACTATCCTCAAGTGAGAGGTATTTAGGCATACGTTTCCCTAACTTAGGGGTTTTTATGCCTATTGCAGGATTATCTGCTATTATTTTTTGATCATATAAATATGCAAAAAATATTCTTATTGTAGAAGCCTTTCTCGCTCTCGTGGCAGGTTTGCTTCCGTTGATTAAGGGCGAGGTAGGAGAGGAAGGCATTAATATCATTAAGGGTAATATCATTTAATTTATCTACATTAAAGTCTTTTATATATATTTTAGAAAAATCAGTTTCTTTAGTCATTTTAAAATGGATTTTCAAAAATTTAAAAAACATATTTAAATCGTAATTATATTCTTTAACAGAATTTATAGATTTATTTAAAACAGTTGCTGAATAATCTAAGAAGGAATTTATAAATTCTGGATTTTGATCTGAATTTATCATAAGTTTTCTCCTATTCTTTTCTAATTGGGGACAAGCACCAACTTGGAATTTTTAGCAAATCTAATTGCACAAAATTTATGATATAATAATATATCAAGTTTTAAATAAAAGCAAGTATATAAACATCTTTTGTTGTAAAACCTTGATGTTATAAATCAAAAATTGTATAGAATAATTTGAATTAAAAATCAGATTTTACTTGACAGTTAAGAAAAGATGTTATATAATACGAACAATAGTTCTAATAGTAATATAAGAAACAATGGACATTGTAAGAACTAAATTTTATATAAAGGATGTGTTCTTATGGAAGAAAAAAAGAATGAGATTATTTTATTTGAGAACCAAGGAGTAAAGTTAGAAGTAAACTTAAAAGATGAAACAGTTTGGCTAAACAGAGAACAATTAGCTAAATTGTTTGATAGAGATGTAAAGACTATTGGAAAACATATTAATAATGCTTTAAAGGAAGAATTACAGGATATTCCAACTGTCGCAAAATTTGCGACAGTTCAAAAAGAAGGAGATAGAAAAGTTACAAGAAATATTGAATATTATAATTTAGATATGATAGTCAGTATTGGTTATAGAGTAAAATCTAATAAGGGAATCATATTTAGACGCTGGGCAAACAAGGTCCTAAAAGATTATATGTTAAAAGGATATGCTGTTAATCAAAAAAGATTAGAATATTTAGAAAAAACAGTAAAACTAATTGATATTGCTAATAGAATTGATGAAAGATTAGAAGTTTCAGATGCTAAAGAAATATTAAAAGTAATTGGCGAATATTCAAAAGCTTTAGATTTATTAGATGATTATGACCATAGAACATTAAAGAAAATAAAAGGAAATATTGATGAAAGAAAAATTGAGTATAATAATTGTATTGAAATAATAAATAAATTGAGATTTAATGAAGAAAGTTCCTTATTTGCAGTAGAAAGAGACAAAGGCTTAGAATCTATAATAGGCAATATATATCAAAGTTTTGGTGGACAAGATATTTATAAAAGCATAGAAGAAAAAGCTGCAAATTTTCTATATCTAATTGTTAAGAATCATGTTTTTGCAGATGGAAACAAAAGAATTGCAGCAACTTTGTTTATATATT
>CAMMVE010000023.1 GCA_946500265.1 uncultured Clostridium sp. | reverse complement strand
ACAAATTAAAACTGGTGCACCATGTAGAACAGATAGAGTTGCTAAATACAATAGACTTCTAAACATCGAAGACGAATTAGAAGATGTAGCAATCTTTAGAGGAAGAAAAGCTATAAAATAAACAAATATAATATTTCTAAAAATAGAGAATTATGTTTAGTATATAAGTAGTTCCACGTGGTAGATATATTTTTTATTCGAAAACTTGGAGGATACAAAATATATTTACCAGCAAGATGGAACGGATTTTATATAGCGTATTTAAAATTGCGAATTATAACATTAGTATCTTTTGTTCAAGTATACATTGGGGTATCGCCAAGCGGTAAGGCATCGGACTCTGACTCCGACATTCCTGTGTTCGAATCACAGTACCCCAACCAGTGATAGCAAGGCTTTCAGCAATTTTTGAAAGCCTTATTTTTATGAAAAAATACCAAACTTGTCCAAAACTTGTCCAAATTACAAGCAAGGAATAGAAAAAAATAGAAATAGGGATTATCCTATTTCTATTAGATTTTTATATATTTCATCAGTTTTTTCTGCAATGGCAGATTTGCTTTGTGGTGTATCATAAGTATATTTAATAGTTGTATGAATATCAGAATGACCAGAATTTCTTTGAACGTCTATAAGCAAAGCTCCATTTTCAAGTAAGTTATTTATATTAAAATGCCTTAAAGTATGATATGTAACGTGTGGAAAAGTAAAATTTTTATCCAATTCTTTTTGTTCTTTTATAAATTCATTTAATTTTCTAGTAAACGTCCTTGACACATAATCAGGATTTATCGGAGAGCCATTATCCATAACACAAAGAAACTGAGATTCATAATAATTTTCTTTGTATAATTTTCTATTTCTTTTTTGCCTTTCTTCATCTAATTCAATTATTCGTATTAGTATTTTAGGAAGGTACAAAATTCTACGTGAAGTTTTATTCTTCATCCTATGCTTGAAAACAATCTTTTTACCAGCACGAACTTTAGAGCTATCTATACATAATTTCCTTTTTTCTTTATTTAATCTACTTTTTAAAATACCTAAAACTTCACTTCTTCTTAAACCTAAGAAAATTGATATAGCAACAGGTAACATTAATTCAGTATTCATAAATATATTTAAAATCATAACAGCTTGATCTATAGTTAGACCTTCATCTTCTTCAAATAAATCTTCATTATTATACTTAGTAATATCATTAACCACTACATCTGTAGTTGTTGCTTTAGGAATTACAGTATTAATACAGATATTCCTATCTAACTTTCCTTGTTTCATAAAATAAGATAACATTCCACTTATTTGAGCCTTATGATGTTCGACACTACATACAGATAAATTCTTTTTATTTTTTACATCTCCTGACTTTGTTTTATATGTTTCTTTTTCTAAATCATATAATAGATATTTATAGTAATTATTAATTATATTTATTGCTGTTGGAGTATTGAAAACTTTTAGAGGAATATGTCCTAAGCAAGGTTTTAAATATTTATTATTAATAAGATCATATCCAACAATAGTTGTTTCATCTAAAGTAGGTTTTACATAATACTCCATCCATTCGTCAATTGCTTCTGAAAAAGTTATATCTGGAATATAAACAAATGAATTGTTATCTACTTGTGATTGTATTTTTGTTTTATAGTCTTCTGCTGATTTTTTAGTAGTAAATGTATCCAGAGTTTCTCTTTTTCTATGTCCATTAACAATACCATAATCTACGAATACTGTATAACTAAATCCTTTTTTTAATTTATTTTTTCTAATACTTACTTTCATAATAAAAATACCTCCATTTTCAATAAAATTTATTAATAAACTATTGAAAACGAGGTTACTCTAATGTATAATATTAAAGAAATCGCTTTCAATAGTGATTGTCGGAATTAGGTAAGTGGTTGTGCTGTGCGAAAACTCAAACACTTTCTAATTCTTTTTTAATGCATTGCTTTAATTTGTTTTTTCTTTAATCTTTCTAAACGAGCCTTAAATCCTCCTTTTGTTCCGTCTGTGTAACCCTGAGCTATTGCTTCATTGCATATATTTATTGCACTATTATAACATTCTGCTTTTTCATAAGCCATTGCTAATCTATGATGAACAATAGAATAAGTGTCTTTTTTGTAAATCGTTCCATTTATATTTGTATCTTCTTCTTTAGCCTTTTCTATTTGAGGTAAAAGGTCATTATATTTTTGGCAATATATAAGTAAGCTGTTAAAATCACTATGGTTTTTAGTATTTATATAATTATAATAATAGTAGTTTATTTTTTCTTTATATTCTCCATATAAATTCCATAAAGGTCCATACTTGTCTTGATACTCACAATATTCTTTTAAATCATTGGGATATCCATAGTATTGACTATTCTTGTTAGTACATAAATTTTGTTTCTTCGATTTATTAAAAAAACTAGACAAAATTCCCATTTTAAAACTCCTTTATTAATTTATTTTAGGCAATATATAATAAAACAATATAGTAAAAATAATAATAAATATTAAATAAACTCGTCCAATGTACTTATCATAATCTTTTTTATCTTTTCCGTCCTTTTCAATATTAATAAGTAATCCGACTTGATGTGTATCAACATCTATATTTTTTGTTTTAAGAAATTTTTTTATATTTATATCCACAATTGCAATTAATATAGCACTAAAAATAATAGATGCAAATATACTAGCTAATAAAAGCATAAAATCCATATTAAAACTCCCTTTTTAACTGTTTTACTACACCAACAATAATAATTGGTATTGTTTCCATTTCTTCTTTAGTATACATTACTGGACCGATAAGCTGGGTTTAAAGGTTGTAATATAATTCCATTATCTGTTTTCTTTATTTTCTTTAAAGTTCCTTCATCTCCATTTATAATTACTACTGCAAATTCGTTATTTTCGCAATCATTTTGTTTCTTGATTATAACTATATCATCTTCTATAAATACAGGAGCCATACTATCTCCTTTGACTTTTAGTGCAAAGTAGTCTTTACCGTCTCCTACTAAACTAGTCTCTACATCTACTGTACCTATCCAATTTTCTTGAGCCAGATAGTTGTAACCAGCCTTTACTGTGCCAAGAAGTGGAAGAGAAACTACTGGATTACCTAATATGTCAGTTTTTATTTCTCTATCCATTGGGACATCATATCCCATTAGCCATACTGGATTTACATTATAAAAAGTAGCAAGGGACTCTATAATTGGAAGCTTAATCTTTTCAGTATCTCCATTTTCCCATCTTAAAACGGTACTCTTATGAACACCAACTCTATTTCCTGCTTCTTCTAAAGTTATGTGGCTTGATTCGCGAGCTTGCTTTAAACGAGCTCCTACTTTCTCAAAAATAATTTTCTCCATTATAATATCTCCTAACAGTATTCATTATAACATATTTTACAACTTTTGCAACAATTTTTGTAAAAAAACTAAAAAAAGTTGCAAAATGCTATTGACATTATTTTTTAATTGTGTATAATAATAGCAGAGTTGCAAAACACAACAAAAAAGAAAGGAGAATAAAAATGGTAAATACAGCAAAAATAAAAGGAAGAATAGTGGAAAAGGGAAAAACAATTCAGTCAATAGCTCCTAGAATACCTTGCTCTCCATATACATTGGGACAGAAAATTGCAAATGAAACACCAATTAATTTGGAAGAGGTTATAGTATTATGCGATGAATTAGATATTAAAGAAAATGAATTTGCTGAATTTTTTTTACAAAAAAAGTTGCAAAATACAACAAAATAAGCACAGCACAACCATAGAAGAGAGGAGATGAGAAAGATGGAAACAAGATATTACACAATACAAGACATAAAGAAAATGGAAGGATGCGGAAAAGATGCAGCATATGCATTAGCAAAAACATTACTCTATGAAAAACGAGGCAATACAATATATGTTTTTAAAGATTCTTATGAAGAGTATTATAAACAAAAATTAGAAAAGGCAAAAGAACTACAACAAAATAAATCAGACAATAATGTTTATAGCTTTAGAAAATTTAGTTGGGAGGTGAGATAAATGAAAACAGAAGAAAAGATAACACTTAAAGAAATACTAGGATGCATTCTAGTAGGAGCAGTATTCGCAACAATGTTTGTATTAAGAATTATATTTTAGAAAGGAGAAATGTTAAATGGAAGGAATATTTGGGTGTTTAGCAGGTATATTTGTAGGACTAACGACATCATGGTATTTTCAAATAAAGCCAATAAGTGAGAAAGACAATTTGATCCAACAGCAAAGGTATAAGTTAAGAAAAATAAAGATAGCAGTAAGTAAGCAACAATATGGCAGTGTAGAAAATCTACAGAACAAAATAAAAAGTATACTATCTAACGACGACCAATCAGAAAATAGTACACTTTAAAACATATAAATATATGCATTCTTGTATTATATATTAACATATTTACAAGAAAAATGCAAGATGGGAGAGATATGGAAAAAAATTATATTAATTATCAAGGGCAGACGTACTTTTATGTAAATGTTAAGAAAAAGACTTATGGAATAGTAGTAAGTCAAAAAGATAGCAAAAATAAAGAATGGGAAGAAGGTGTGGCTTGATGGAAAAATGTACAGATTTATTGAATGAATATTTAGAAGGAAGAAGAAATATAGAAAGAATTGTGTTTAAAACAGTAGGAACAATCTTTAGAGGTGTAAATAATAATAGATTTACTTTAGAACAAGCAGAAGCAAAATTACAGGAAGGGAGAACATAAATGGACTTTGATAAATACATAGAAGAAGAAAGAATAAAGTGTGATAAACAAGAGAAAAAAACTTTGTTTGAATGTCAATATTGTGGAGCAGATATTTATGAAGGAGACAGTTACCACAAAATAGATAATGAAATCTTTTGCTGTAATTGCTTCGACGAAATAATAGTATATGACACACTAAGAATTGCAGGTGAAGATTAATGGAAAAAATTAAAGAATATCTAGAAAGAAATTCTAAGACAATAACAGAAATTATAGAGGATCCAGATACATATAAACTAGAAGATATTTCAGAATTGACAAAATTAAATTGTCAAATAGCAGAAACTTTACTAAAGATAGAAGGTGGAAAAAATGCAACTGTACGAACATCAAAAGCAAGTACTAGAAAAAATAAAGGACAAGAATAAATGTGCATTATATTTAGACATGGGCTTACGGTAAGACATTTGTGGCATCTGAAAAAATGAGACAATTAAATGAAAACTTAAATATAATTGTATGTCCGAAATCAGTAGTAGATACATGGGAGACACATATTAAATTGTATTATCCAGAATATCAAGTTTTTAAATACGAAATACCAAAAGATTTTACATTAAAGACAGTAATAATAATAAATTACGACTTAATTTGGAGAAAAAAAGATTTTTTAAAACTAAAAGATTACACATTAATTTTAGATGAGTCACAATTCATAAAAAACACAACAGCAGCAAGGACTAAGTTTATTATGAAAATGCAATTTAAGAACTTGATTCTGTGCTCAGGAACACCAACTGGTGGAAAATATGAAGAACTTTTAACACAATGCAAACTATTAGGATGGAACATAACTAAAAAAACATATTGGAATATGTACATAGACTACATTTTAGTAAATATGGGAGGATTTAAAATTCCAAAAATAACTGGATATAAAAATGTAGAACATTTAAGGCATAGACTTGCGGAATATGGAGCGGTATTCATGAAGACAGAAGAAGCAATAAGTCTACCAGAGCAAATGGATAATGTCATATATGTAAAAAATACAGAAGAGTACAAGAAGTTTAAGAAAGACAGAATTGTAGATCTAGAGGATAAAACACTTGTAGGAGATACATCACTAACAAAATTATTATATCTAAGACAACTAGCAAGTCAATACAACAAAAATAAATTAGAGGCATTGAAAGACATTATAGAGTCGACAACAGACAGATTAATTATATTTTACAACTTTAATGAAGAGAAGAAACAAATATTAGATATCTTAGATAGACCAATAAGTGTACTATCTGGAGATATGAAAGACTTAAGACATTATGAGAACAAAGACAATTCTGTAACATTAGTCCAGTATCAAGCAGGAGCAACTGGAGTAAATTTACAAAAGGCAAATAAGATTATTTATTACAGTTTACCACTTAGCTCAGAACTATTTGAGCAATCAAAAAAACGTATTCATAGAATACGGACAGAAAAATACATGTTTTTACTATTATTTAATTACAGATAAGTCAATAGAAAAAAATATATTTAAGACATTGCAAGAAAGACGAGATTATACAGAAAAATTATTTGAAGAGGATGAATTAGATGCTTGAGAGAGATTTTCAAAAACAAGTGATTAAATTTCTAAAAGAACACAATATTTATTACATAAAAATATGGCGGCGGAGGATATCAACGCTCACGGCATCCCAGATTTAATATTATGTTTAAAAGGAAAGTTTGTAGCAATAGAATTAAAAAATGAAGATGGTAAGCCATCAGCATTGCAACTTTATAACATAGAAAAAATTAAGCAATCAGGAGGACAAGCATTTATACTAAGACCGTCAGAATTTGAAAAATTTAAAGAGGAGGTGCTAAAGATTGTATAGTTACAGCAGAGTAAATACTTATTCTAATTGCCCTAGACAATATAAGTATAGATATGTAGATAAATTAAAAGTATATGACGATTTTGAAGCGGATAATGCATTAATTATTGGAACGACTATACATTTACGGAATAGAAGAAGGACTAGATGTAGCAATTATGTATTATAGACAACAATTTCCAAGAATAACAAATAAACACATTGAGGAAATAATGAAACTTGAACATTGGATTCCGATAGTAAGGAAACAGCTACACAATCTAGGAACGCAATTTATTTATGAATATGAAATAAAAAATAGTGAATATGTAGGATATGTGGATTTAATGATACCTAATTCAGACGGAAGTGTTGATGTAATCGATTTTAAATATTCGAACAATATAGATAATTACTTAAAGTCAAAGCAAATACATTTGTACAAATATTATTTAGAAAAACAAAGCTACAAAGTAAGAAATCTAGGTTACTTATTTATACCAAAAACAAATATCAGAATGAAAAAAGACGAAGACACTTATAAATTCAGAAAAAGACTAGAAGAAAGTATGAATACTCAAAGATTACAATTAAAAAAAGTCGAATACGATGAAAATAAAGTTAAAGAATTTTTTGAAGAAATTAAAATTCTAGAGAAAGATACTTCTTACGAGAAAAATGAAACAAGATTATGCGACTGGTGTGATTACAAAGAATATTGCCAGTCAGATGGAAAAATAGATTATATGATTAGGGAGGAATAAAAAATATGTTACCAGAAAACAAGAAAAGAGATGTACAAGCATCTAAAAAAGTAAAATTATATTTGTATGGAAGTCCGATGTCAGGTAAGACTACATTCGCAAGTAGATTTCCAGAACCACTAATGTTGAACACGGATGGAAATATACAATATGTAGATAGTCCATATATAGCAATTCGCGACCAAGTAAGAATGAATGGAAGAATAAAAGAAACAAAATTTGCGTGGACAATTTTTAAAGAAGCAGTAGACGAAATTATAGCTGGGCAACATACATTTAAAACAGTTGTTATTGACTTAATAGAAGATGTGTATGAGGCTTGTAGAGTTTATATGTATGATAAGTTAGGAATAGAACACGAATCGGATGCAGGCTATGGTAAAGGTTACGATATGATAAAAACAGAATTTTTAACAACAATGAAAAGAATTATAAATAGCGATTACAACATTATACTCTTAAGTCACGATAAGACAGAAGAGGTCAAATTAAGGAATGGTACGACTATTACAAGTTTTACGGTAAATTTGCAAGAAAAAATCGCAAAGAAACTAGCAGGAATGGTAGATATAACAGCGAGAGTTGTGCTAGACGATAATAATAACAGATTTATGGATTTTACTTATAATGATTATGTATTTGGTGGTAACAGAATAGGTTTAAAGCAGACAAAAATACCATTAAAAATAGAAGAGTTTAAAAAAGTTTTTATAGGAGGTAATAAATAATGGCTATTAATTGGGAAGATTTTGATAAGGATGTGGATATTGAAAATTTAGAGAAAGATGTTGAAAAAGCGTCAACAGGTGATTGGGAAGGACAAGATGTGCCTTACGGAAAATATGAAGTAAAAATAACAAAATTAGAACTAACACAAAGCAAAAAAGGGGATCCTATGCTTTCTGTATGGTTTCAAATAATAAATGGAGAACAAAAGGACAGATTTATTTTTATGAATCAAGTAGTATTACAAGGTTTTCAAATACATACTGCAAATGAATTTTTGAGAAGTTTGGAAACTGATGAAACAGTGGAGTTTAAGGGCTATGCAAAATACAATATTTTGATTTTAAATATATACGAAAAAATAGTTGATAATGAATATGAATTAGATTATCAAGAAAACAAAAAAGGATACAAAACATTTAAAATTTTGCAAAAATTCACAAACACAGAAAATGTTAATAATTCAAGTTTAGAAACCGAAGATTTAGGATGGTAAAAAAAGTGGCATCATAGTTGATAAATTATGGTGCCTTATTTCAAAAGAGAAGGCAGGTGAATAAGTTGAATTATGAACATTTTTACAAAAAATATCTAAAAAAGGTAAAAGTAGAAAATGGAAATATAAATGGACTTTGTCCTTTTCACGATGACCATAATGCTTCATTCGGTGCTGATTTAAAAACAGGACAATACAATTGCTTTGCTTGTGGAGAAAAAGGAAATGCTGTTACTTTCTTATCTAAAGTAGAAAACATATCTACGAAAGAAGCTTGGAAAAAACTTAATGACATAGAACCAATCGTTTATACAGTGACGGAATATGCTAGAGAAAAAAAATTGCCAATAGATTTTTTGACATCGTTACGGTTTAGGAAATGGTAATAAAAACGTATTAATACCTTATTATAATGAAGATGGAAAAGTAATAGCAACAAGGTATAGAAACCATCCAAGTAACCCGCAAAGGTTTAGCTGGAAGAAAGGCTCTAAAACAATATTATATGGCTTATGGAGATTGAAACAATATACAGATGAATATATAGTTTTAGTTGAAGGAGAATCTGATGCGCAGACACTTTGGTCTTACGGCGTACAAGCAATTGGAGTTCCAGGAGCTAGCAATTTTAAAGAAGAATATAAGTATTTATTTGAAAGATTTAAAACAGTTTATATACAGGATGAAGAAGACCAAGGTGGAGAAACATTTGTAGGGACAATACTAAGATATATAAATAATAATAAGTGCAAATTAATTAGTTGTAAGAAGTTTGGTTGTAAGGATGTCTCTCAATTACATATACAAGGAAAATTCAATAAGGAAGAATACTTAAATGCAGAAAAAGAAATTAAATTTAATAAAATGCAATATTATGACGAAGAAAAATTTTTACACGATGCTTTTGGAGACTATTTAATCAGAAAATACAATATTATAAAAATAGAAAAAAGACTTTATATGTATAAAGATGGTAGTTATATTTCGTGTGAGGATGCTCTAGGAACGATTATAGTAAATTTAATACCTAATTTATCAATGAACAAAAAAAGAGAGGTAAAAGATTATATTAAAGACAAATGCGAAGAAAAGGAAGAAGCACCAGAATACATTGTCTGTGTTAAAAATGGATTGATTAATGTAAAAACATTAGAGTTTAAAAATCATACTCCAGATGTAGTTATAAGAAACAAAATAAATACTGATTATTATGAACAAACAGAAAATGAAGAAATAGATATAATAATGAATAATCTGGCAGTTGGAGACAAAGACATAGTTCAGTTGTTGTACGAAATGATTGGGTATTGCATTTATAGAGGAATGCCGTTTCAGAAAGTGTTTATTCTAGTAGGTAACGGAGCAAATGGTAAATCAACGTTATTGAATATGGTAACGAAATTATTAGGTGAAGAAAATGTTTCACACGTAGATTTAAAAGAGATTGCTGGAAATAGATTCGGAAAAGCTGAATTGTATGGAAAATTAGCTAATATAGCAGATGACTGCAGTAGTAGTTATCTAGAAGATACATCAGTAATAAAACGTATTACAGGAGAGACTTATACAAGTATAGAGTTTAAGGGACAAAACAGTTTTAGCACCAAAATTAATGCAAAAGTAATTTTAAGTTACAATACAATTCCAAGAATGAATGATACTACTGATGGACTTACAAGAAGATTGGTAATAATACCACTTAATGCAGTATTCAAAAAAGGATTGCCAAACTATGACCCATATATAAGTGAAAAATTAAAGAAAAAAGAAAATTTGGAATATGTCTTATACAAATCTATACAAGCAATTCACAGAGTTTTGATAGAAAAAGAATTTACTATTCCTCAACAGGTTAAAGACGAGACAGAAGAATATGTAAGAGAGAATAATCCTGTGGCGAATTTTTTATATGAAGTTTATCAGAATAATGAAAATGAAATAAGTGATATAGAATCTACGGAATTATTTACAGCATTTGAAGTATGGACAAGGGAAAACAATTATAGATGTAAGTTAAGACCTAATACATTTGGAAAAGAAATGAAAAAACTCGGATTTATAAGAAGGCAAAAAAGTAATTATAAAAGATATTATGAAAAACAACCAATAAATAACCAGTAGACAACCACTACTTTAACCAGTCCAAACTATATGTATTTATATATCACAACCAGTACAACCAGTTAAAGTTAAATTATATATATTTATATTAAATAATTATATTAATAAAAAATATAAGAAATAAGATAGCATTTTTTGCGGTTGTTCTGGTTGTGCCTTAGAGGCAGTGAGATTATAACGATAACTGGTTCGGTTGTGGTATCGGTTATAGATAGGAGAATTTATGTCAAGAGAAAACGAAAATATATTAAAAAAATTCAAAGATTTATTAATAAAAATAGAACAAGCAGATAAGAATAAAGAGGCTAATTTTGAAGATTGCGTTTTATTAGAAAAATATGCGAAAGAAATCGTTGATAAAAGATTAATGAGTGAAAAAAACGTAATGAAATATGTGTTACAGGCTCAAGAAATAGACATAATGGAGCAGATAAGTAATAAGAAATTGTGTTTTTATTGTCTAGGATGCAACAAGCTGGAAGATGAAAATTTTGATGGAGTAATGAGGTGTGAAAACTTCGTACAAAGTAGACAAAATTGGCAAGAAGAATGGAAGAAAAATTTAGAAATCGAGGAGAAATAGATATGGCAGAAAAAATTATGTTTATATTACTTCGTGAGAAAACAATATACATAGATGGAAAATTAACAATGCAAGAACTACAAGCAATAAATAAAAAAGTGAAGGAGCTGGGATGGTTATGAGTAATAAAACAAGCGACAAAAATGTCGCAAATATAGAAAAAGATATAAAGAATATAAAACAATATATTAATTTAGTGTTAGATAAAAATTATTGTGATTGTAATGAATTGAATGTAATCTCAACAGGAAAACATTGTGATGGAAGCAAGAATGTGGCTTATTCTATGCAAAACATCTTAGCCGAGCTAGAGCAAAAGGACAAGCGAATACAAGAGCTAGAAGGAGAGAATTATTTACAAAAGATAGTAATCTTTGAAAAATACATACCAAAGCAAGTAGTAATAGACAAAATAGAAGAAATAGAAATCATAAAACAGATAACAAGCAAAGCAAAATATACACATTTAGAGTTATTACAATTTGCAATAAATAATTTAGAAGAATTATTAGAAAAATAATTGTCACAAAAAGGAGAAAAATAGAAATGTGTGAGTATTGCGAAAATGATGGGTATTATAAACGCAACAAAAGCTTGATTAGTAAGACATTGAAAAATAATGTTGATATAGATTTAGCAATAAATGTAAAAGATAAAAAATTAGTAGCAAGTATTGAGAACCTAACAATGAATGTAGAAGATAATAACTGGTTTTTACCTACTAAGAAAATAAACTATTGTCCAATGTGTCGGAAGGAGGCTGGGAGAGTGATACACATTACGCTAAAGGAAATGTTAGAAGAAATCGTACAGTGTATTTTAGAACAAAAAGAAATTAAAGACTATTATTGGAAAGACGGAGAAGGAGAATTTCGCAGAATAACAGAAATAGATTTGCTTGATAGAATAAGAACAAGTAATGATGATTTTACAGAGTTTGAATGGGAATTGGAAGAAAGCCGTTTGTACAAAGTACAATATGGGAGGAGGAGTCTTATGACAAATGAAGAATTTGAAGAAATATTTGGTAATGTACCTTTTGAAAATATAGAAAAGATACAGAAGTACATAAAAGAAAATTATATTAGCAAAGAAGAAATAGAAAAATATTTAAAAGAAGAACAAGAAAGATTTGAAGTGTACAAAAGAGAAAGCAAAGTAAATGAAACCTTAAAACTAGGTATGTGGAGACATCTAGGAGCAAAAAATATGTGTGAAAAAATACTAGGCATAGAGAAAAATATAGCAACATTAGATTGCGAGGTGCAATAAAATGACAAATGAACAAAGAAAAGCGATAGATAATTTAAGTGAAATAGTTAAATTATCAAAAGAAGAACTACAAAAAGAAAATGAAAATATAACAGCAATTTTAGATTACAAAGATTTAAAGAGTTTAGACACAGTCTTATCTCTAATAAAAGAACAGCAAGAAGAGATAGAATTGATAAAAGAATATGTACATCAAGAAATAGTACATTATACAGAAACCATAGAAGATTATGAAGATGATGATAAAAAAGAAAACAAACATTATATAGAAGAGTTAAAAGAAAAAAGAGAACATTGGAAAGATATTGAGAAAATTTTGAAAAATAAGCCAAAAAAAGAATTATACATGAATTGGTGGAAGTATGGATTGTATGAATAAAACAATATTTTGAAAGGAAAGTTGAAGATGGATAGTGAAGAAAAAGAATATTGGAAAACTATTCCTGAATTTGAAGGACTATATATGTGTTCAACATTAGGTAACATAAAAAGAGTTAAAAGATATGTAAAGAACCGAAATGGATATAGACTATTAAAAGAAAAAGAAATAAAGCAAAAATTAGATAAAGATGGTTACAAGATTGTTGTTTTATATAAAGATAGAAAAAGATATACTTTTGGTGTACATAGGCTAATAGCAAAAGCTTTTATTATTAAACCTAATTTTTATAAGTTACAAGTAAATCATAAGAATGGAATTAAAAATGACAATAGAATTGAAAATTTAGAATGGGTTACACCAAGAGAAAATATAATTCATTCAATCCGAACAGGCTTAAAGAAAAATTTTAAGACTAGCAAACATAATGGAGAAAATAATCCAAATAGAAAATTAACCGAAAAAGAAGTGTTAGATATTATGAATTATAAATTAAACGGTTTACATATAAAATATGTTTATGAAAAGTATAAAGATAAAATATCATACAAAGGATTAGAACAAGTATGGTATAGATATAATTGGAAAGATATTTAGTAGAAAAGGAGTAGGTATGCGAATAATAACAAAAAAAGAAGAACAAGAAATTGAAAGTATAAAGAAACAAAATGAATTTTTATCTAAGGGCTATAGAGCATTAAATATTGCATTAGATTATCAAAGTACGATAGTAGCAATACTTAAAACTGTAGATATGAAAGAGATAGAGATTGATGATAAGTTATTTTTAAGTAAAGATGAAATAAGGGTTGGACATACTATAAATCATACAACTATAATTAAATTAGTAGAAAAGGAGTAGAGTATGGAAGATAAGAATAAATTTGAATTAATTTGGACTATATGCTGGTTTGTATTTATAACTGCACTATGTTTTATATTTCAAAGTGGATGGCCACTATGGTTATTATTTATTTGGGTATTAGGATTTTAATTGTAGAGTGAAAGGAGAATAACAACGTATGACAAGTACATATAGAAACGCAGTATTGAAAGAAAAATTGCCATTATCAATTATACAAGATGTATACGATACAAAAGAGAAATACATTGAAATAGATGGTTACAAAGTAAAAACAAAAGACGATAGGTATTTGAATTTTATAAAAAATGGTTTTAAATGCTCAAAATGTGGGATAGAAGGAAAATATGTTAATTTAGAATGTAATTCACAAAAAGGAAATCACTTAAATGTATATGCAGAAAAAGATAGACAACCAGTTTTATTAACAAAAGACCATATTTATCCTAAAAGCAAGGGTGGGTTGAATAATATAAAAAATTATCAAGTGCTGTGTGAAAAATGCAACAATAAAAAAAGTGATAACAGCCCTGTAACACTAGTACAAGCATTGAGGCAAGGATATGCAACAAAGAAATCGGTAGAAAAAGCAGTAAAATTACATAGACCAAAAGCATTAGTAGGAGTGTGATACAAATGACATTAAGCTATGTTTACAAAAAAGTTACAGAATTTATGACATACATACAAAGCATTAATCTATATGAGATTAGTTCGTCAGCTGAAAGGCGAGCTAATCAAAAGAAACTAAACGATGCATATAGATATGCAGATAATTTTAGGGCTGAGATAGAAAGAGAAATGATAAAGAATAAACAAAAGGAGGCGAATAAAGATGCTTAAAACACTAAAAGAATGGGAAACAGAGACAGGAATTGTTTTAAGAAATAATAGAAATTGTGGAATGCTAACAGAAAAACAGTTTAAGAGAAGAATAAAAAGCGAATACATAAAGTGCAAGACGATAAAGGGACTAAGATATTTAAGTAATTGTTAGGAGGTACAAATGAATAGAGAAGACTTAAAAGGATTAAAATATTCGCAAGCTTGGGTTAAAGAGCAAATTGATAAGTATACAGAACAAAAAGAAAAAGTATATGGCTTAAGTCAATATTTTGATGGTATGCCAAAGGCACAAAATAAACCAAATTATGCGCTAGAAAATTTAATAGACAGTTATAATGAGTTGTTAAATATTTTGGCAAAAGAGCAGAGAAAGATAAATAAAATATTAGAACAAATCAATATGTTAGAACCAATTTACAGAACAATACTAACTAAAAGATATTTGTATGGAGAGAATTTTGAAACAATTTCTACTGAAATTGACTATGACTATTATAATACTTGCAAAATGCACGGGAAGGCATTAAATGAATTTGATAAATTAGATAAATTCACCAATTTTGACCAAGACTTACCAAATTCAAATGTGTTATTATGTCATTATGAAAATATAACATAAAGACCCTCGAACAAGGTTTCACTTGAACTGTACCTTAAACAGTTCAATACCAACATTATTAACCGTGTGCATAACTGTAATATCATACAGCACGGAGCTGTCCGACAAGTAGTCAGCTAGACGGATACGTTTAGAAGGTTGCTTTCTAAGTATAGTAATATATTTAGAGGAGAGGTAAAACTCAAAACTGGATAGTGTGCAAATATTATCGCTTAATAAAATACTAGAGTTGTCGTAGTCGTAATAGACGGCACAGTGTGCAATAAGCCTGCATCTCATATGTGGCAGTATGAAGCAATACAGGTAATGCTAAACAAGACTATTTCTCGTGATGACGAAGAAATTCGGATATAAGACATAACTAGGTTAAAGTAGCCCAATGCGAGATAATGTACAGAACGTTTTTTTGTATGAATAGGAAATTGATACAAACAATCTGAATGATGGGTGAAATTTATACGTAATCAATCGTATGCAGGGTAAAGCACTACAGTGCTTGAAAAGGGGTAAAAAGTTATAAGGTCGCTACTTATAGCTCAGATTTATCTTCCTGGTGATTGAATAATTAAGAAGATAATATGTTGTAAGGGGAAACTCTAATAATATATATTGCGATTGTGGAGAACCAGACATCTCGCTAGTCTCATAAGCTAGAGGTAACTAGTGCAATTCTAGTCATCGCAACCATTTAGCATAAAAAATTTCAAGAGAGCCATCGTTGTATCAATGCTGGCTCTTTATTATATTAAAGGAGAGATAAAAATGAGCAATGAAGAATTTATAGAAAAAAGTAAAGAATTAGTAAAAGAGTATGCAATAGAGCATTTAGACAAAACAGATGAGATACCAAACTTTACTGTATATATAGTTTGGATGTGTAAGACATTACAAAATAGTAAAGCTTTATTAAGCACATCGTTATTAGATGGAATGTATTATGAGTTAACTTATAATGGAGACAAAAAAGAAATATACTTTGATGCATATAAGAAATTTGAAAATAAATGTATCAAAATTGAGGAGAATTAAGTATGAAAAAATGGACAAAAGAAACTGCGCAAGCATACATAAAAAATGCAAAAGAGAAAGGCTTGACTTATTGGAGTGCAGTAGATTATTTAAAGCATCATAAAACGATGCATAGTATAATATAAAATTTGTGTGGTGGCGGAATAGACAATTTGCGATTTATTCGTGAGTTGGTAAAACTAAACGGCGATTATTGTAAAGTGTTCCTCACTCGGCTGGAAAGCAACGCAAGAAGGTCGATAATCGTTGAATGGTAATAGTAGACGCACGAAACTCCGTTTAGGTTAACGAAGGAGGCATATAAAAGCAAAGTTGACATATAAGGTGCAAATCCTTATCTACACAGATATGGCAATCTAATCCAGAAAGCCTGGAGCTTTCCTGCTAAGAAATGCGTACACAATAGTGTATATGGTGCAAGTCCATAGATTGTCGCCAAACGGTAGAGTAACTTACACGGCTGTAAGCACTGTCTTGAAAACAGTTGGAGCTATAAAAGGCTTGGGGGTCGGCACCTCACTTTATCGCCAATATGCTAGCTTAATTCGTTAAGGAGGCGAGCCAGTCTGTAAAACTGGTCTTATTATAAGTCGAATGAGTTCGATACTCTCAGCTAGCACCAAAACTTCGGAGTGGTGAAATGGTATCACAAGAGGCTTTGAACCTCTAGTTCTTAGTTCGAGTCTGGGCTCCGAAACCAAAGGGGCAAATATGAACTTATATAAAGAAAAAATATATTCAAACTGTGCTAACGAAAATTGCACAAACAGAACAAGAGAAATACAAATAGATAGAGTAACAACAATAAAGTGTGCTGATTTTATTTGTAAGAATAGTAGAAATGTGTTAGTAAGGAGCAAGTAATGTTAGATATATTAGCAATTATATTAATAATAATATTTAGTCCAGTTATTTTAATAGCTGGTATTTTTAGTTTATTTATTATATTAGGATTAGTTGTAACAGTGCTAGGAATAATTTTTGGCATAATATGCATACCAATAGGATTAGTTAAGACGTTAATAGGTAAGATAAAAGAGCAGGTGAGAAAATGGCAGGAAAAGGTGGAAGACCAAAAAAATACACAGAAGTAGAAATAATGCAACAGAAAATTGACAAATACTTTAAAGAATGTGACAAAAATAATGAACCATATACAATAACTGGATTAGCCCTAGCATTAGATTTAGATAGAAAAAGTATAAATAATTATTCTAAAGATAGTGAGTTTTTCCCCACTATAAAAAAAGCAAAATTAAGAGTAGAAAATTATTTAGAAAAACATTTAATAACAGATAGTTCAGCAACAGGAATAATCTTTAATCTAAAAAACAATTATGATTGGGCAGATAAGAAAGAATTACAACATAGTGGAAATATAAATAATCCGTTTGAAGGTTTATCAACAGAAGAACTAAGGCAGTTGATAAACAATGATAAGTAATAGAGTAAAAGAAGAATTGATAAAACAGGCACGTTTAGAATTAGCTAGACGTGATTTTTTTGAGTATTGTAAGTTAATGGCATCAGACTTTTATAAAGAAGACAGGTTATTCTTAAAAGATATGTGTAATCAATTGCAAGACTTTTATGAAAGTACAAGACCAGAAGACAAAATAATGGTAATAAACGTGCCACCAAGACACGGCAAGTCAAGAACTGCGGGCAAATTTGTAGAATGGGTATTTGGAAAGAATAACAATGAAAAAGTAATGACTGGTTCATATAATGAAACGTTGTCAGGAACATTTGCAAAGTCAGTTAGAGACACGATAGCTTCAGAAAAAACAGAAGGAATAATAGTATACAACGATATATTTCCAAAAACGAAAATAAAGTATGGAGAAGCTAGTGCAAATAAATGGGCATTAGAAGGTAGTAATCAAGCAAATTACCTAGCAACATCTCCAACAGGTACTGCAACAGGGTTTGGTTGTACATTAATGATAATAGATGACTTAATAAAGAATGTTCAAGAAGCTTACAATGAAAATGTGCTGCAAAAACAGATAGACTGGTTTAATAACACAATGATGTCTAGAACAGAGACGGGCTTCAAGTTAATAATAATTATGACTAGATGGGCAAGTAATGATTTAGCAGGTTATATACTGGAAAACTTTAATACTGTAAGACACATTAATTATCAAGCGGTACAAAAAGATGGAACAATGCTATGTCCTGAAATACTTAACCAAGAAGACTATTTACTAAAAACAAAAAATATGAATAAGGACATTATATATGCTAACTATCAACAAGAGCCAATAGATGTAAAAAACAGATTATATAGTGGATTTAAAATATATGATAAGTTACCACCTGCACATTACATTATGAATTATACAGACACAGCAGATGAAGGGGAGGATTACTTATGCTCAATAGATTATCAAATGTACAATGACGAATATTATGTACTAGATGTTATTTATACTCAGGAAAGTATGGAAATAACAGAGCCAGCAGTTGCTAAAATGCTAACAAAAGATAAGGTAGGATATGCAAATATAGAAAGCAATAATGGAGGAAGAGGATTTGCAAGGAATGTGCAAAGAGAACTTAAAGAATTAAAAAATTACCATACAAAAGTTAACTGGTTCCATCAAAGTGAAAATAAGATTGCAAGAATATTAAGTAATTCAACTGCAGTTATGAACAATGTGTATTTCCCACTTAATTGGGAAGATAGATGGCCAGAGTTTGCAAGACATTTAAAACATTATGTAAGAAGTGGCAAGAATGAACACGATGATGCGGAGGATTGCTTAACAGGAGTATATGAACATCCAAGACCAAATACAATACAATTTGGATATATAAAACCAATATAGGAGGACAAAATGATACAATGGAATAAAGAAACACTAGAAGAGCCAAATAGCGTAGCTCAAATATTAACATTAGCAGAAACAGAGTGGAATGCAAGAAAACAACTATATGAAAGAATAAAAAGAAAAGTAATAAATTCAGAACTAGTAAGTGTTGATGATAATAAGATAAAAGTAGCTTTTGAAAATTATATAAATTCTATGGTGACTGGATATTTTGCAGGAAAAGCACCAGTATACGATGTAGAAAAAGTATCAGATCCAACAAAATTAAGTATTATAAAAAAACTGCTTAACAAAGTATTTAATACAGATGCAAAACAAGATGAAGAATTAAAGATACTAATAGATTATATAAGTAAATACAATGATGATGCAACAGAATTTTTTGATTTAGCATTTGATTATTTTGGACTAAGAGCTTGCTATGAAGTGCTATATGAAAATAAAGATAACGAAATAGTGTACACTAAGCAAAGTGCATTAAACACAATAGGAATATTTGATTATTCAACACCAGTAAATCAAATAGGACAGTTAAGAGAGTGGACAGAAAAGGATAAGAATAATACAGATATAACAATTGTAGAGCTAACAACTATAAATGGAAAAAAATATTATACTCCAACTCCAGGAGATGTTAAAAAATTGAAAGAGCAGGAAGATAAAAAACAACCTGGAAAGTGGAATATGTTACCTTGCATAGCAATAGAAAATGAAATGGGACTATCAAGTTTTGAATTGGTAGTCTCTTTAATTTGTGCTTACGAAAGGGTAATACAAAACAGCAGAAACACGTTTCAATATAATGACGATGCTAAGCTAAAAATAACAGGATATGAGCCACAAAATGAATTAATGGTAACTAAATTAGATAAAGAAGGTAATCCAGAGTTAGATGAAAATGGACAAGAAAAGCAAGTTTTAAATGAGGCAAGAAAAAATGAGGACGAAGCATTACTAAAAATGAGAGTATTTTATACTCCAGACCAAAGTGGAGACATAGCTTGGGTAGAAAAAACAGTTCAAGACACAGCATTACAAAACCATAAAAAGACTTTGGTAGATTTAATATCTATGATAAGCGGAGTACCAAACATAACAGATTTAGGATTTACAAATGCAGATAATGCAAGCGCATTAGACAGAAAATTCTTTGCATTAGAGCAAATGATTACAGATGCAGATAGACAGTTTAAAAAGGCAATTTTAAGAAGATGGGAAACAATAATAGACAGAATAAACAAAAGAAAACACAAACAATATGATTTTAGAAGTATAAAGATAGATTTACAAAGAAACTTGCCAACAGACAAATATACAGAAACAGATAGAGCGTTAAAATTGAGAGGATTATTAAGTGACGAAAGTGTAATTGATATGTTACCAGATGACTTAGATGCAATCTCGGAAATAGAAAAGATGGATTTACAAAACCAAGAAAACATAGAAAAGAATTTAGAGAATATGTCTAAAATGGGACAAGATGTGAATAATGCACAATTAAATACTGAACAAAGTGCTAATAAAGAAATAACAGACAATCAAGCAGTAAAATCAGAAGTGAAACAAGAAAATGTTAAGCAGTCAGATACAGTAAGTAAGTGAGGTGTTGCAAATGGACAATTGGCAATACCATAACAAGAAGATGATAGAACTAAAAAAACTATATAATAAAACTAGTAAGCAAACACAAAACAAATTGCAAGAAATATTTGATACTTTCAACTTTACTTTTGATAATGTGTATAGCATAGCAGATAAAAAGATTAAAAATAGAGTAAATACATATATAGAAGAGTGGAAAGATAAAGGCTTACTTGAAGGATATTTTGGAACATTAGCTAAAAATATCTATAACAGAACTAGAGTAAAGAATAGTGAAATACTAGAACTTCTTATATATGGAGCTTATATAGAAGAACAAAGCAAAATACAAGAACAAGAATTAAATATAATGTATGACGATATAAACTATTATTATCAAGAAGGACAACAAGAAGTGAATAGTACATTATCTAAAAAAGAAAGAAAGCCGATTAATATATTAAAATGGGCTTTATTTTTAGCATTATTAGACCAGCCAAACGCAAAAGGTTATGTTTATAATCAGTACATACAAGCAACAATACAATTTAATGCACAGCAAATTTACAGACAAGCCATAATTGATTTACAACAACAAAATAAACTAGACATAACAAATAATATTTATCAAAATCTATTAAAAAAACAAGGTAATTATAGGCTTAATATAAAAGATGGAAAAGCAACAAGTGGAGATGTAGATGTAACTTTAATTGGCTTGAATAATATGGCAAAAACAGAAGGCATAAAACTATTAGATAAAAATGCAGAATGTTTATTCATATCTGACTTATGCGACCACGTAACACAAATGTGTTCTAATATGGATGGATATAAATTCAAAGTGAACGGCTGGAACAGTTTTGATAGATGGTATGGAGAAACAGCTAAAGACTTAAGAATAGAAAGAGTAAAAGTAAAAGGTTTAGTATTAGGAATAAATTTACCACCAATAACACATCACTTTCATTATTGCCATTCTACAATTGTATATAATACAAATTACAAAAGTAATGATTTTAGGAATGGCAACATTCTAGGAGAAGAACAATATAAAGCGCTAGAACAATATTTAAAAAGCAAATCATATAAAATAAATGAAAAGTTATATTCTGGCATAGAATTAACTGCCGATGATAAGAAATACATTTCAAACCTTGATGAGGCATTAAGAGGAATGCCGATATACAGAGGTTGGGTAAACAGGAGTGTCTATGTAAGAAATACTGAAGATGTAGCTAAGGTTTTATCGATATTTGACAATGAACAAAGGATAGGACATTGGAACAGTTATATATCTTCGTCACTAGACATATATGATACAGGTTTTAAAATGATAATGAAAATAAAATCAAAAACAGGAAGAAACTTATCGGCATTAAATGATGAAGGTGGTGGAGAAATACTATTTCCAAGAGATACAGACTTTCAACTAATTGACATAAAAAATAGAAATGGTATAATATATGTTAAATTGGAGGAAGTATAATATGATACCAAATAGGAATTTAAACAATGAAATGACAAATGAAGAAAAAAGAAGTAGTTTAGAAGCTCAATTTTGGAATGATAAACAAAAAATAGACAAAAACTCTAAATTAAATAAAAAAATAGAAAAAATATGCAAAAATATTGATTTCAATAAATAATATAATCAAATAACTATTGAAAGGGTAAGAATATGAATATAAAAAGAGGGATAATTAAGGCAACAGACATATATGAACTTTCAAATACAGACAGATTAAAAATAGAAAGCAAATATGGATATACTAAGATTTTTATTAATGACAAAGAAATACATTTTGTGTTAAGTTATAAAGTAACTCAGTCAGTTAATAAAAATATAATTTTAAAAATAACTAGATTAGTTGAATATGGAGAGCTTGAAAAAATGCTGAAATCTAAATAAGACATTAAAATTTAATAATTATATAGTATATAGTGGCGGAATAGATACCTGTAACAGGGTTTCAAAACATAATAAGAATAAGATTATGTAGTAGTAGACGCTTAACCGTAAGTCAACCCCGGCTGTCTAATAAACAGAGAGCGAGTTAATGCTGGTAATAGAAAGGGCGTATGTTGATATGTAAGGTGCAAATCCTTACCTATATACAAAATTTAAAGACACAGAAATGTGTCTTTTTTGATGCCGTTTTTCTTGTAGTTAGGCTTAATAGAACAAACAAAATACAAAACGCAATGGCTGGGGTAGAAATACAATGGCTGGGGCAGGAGGAGTAAAAAAATGGAAGGAGAAAACCAAAACGCAAATGTTAATACTGGGGCAAATAATGAACCGGCGGGAACAAATGCAGAACAAAACAAAAATACAAATCAAAGTAATCAAGGAGTACAAACTCCAATTAGTTTTGACGATTTTTTAAAGGATAGTAAAAATCAAGCAGAGTTTGACAAAAGAGTTCAAAAGGCTATTCAAACAGCCGAAACAAAGTGGAAAGCAAAGAATGACGAAGCTAAAACGGAGGCTGAAAAGTTAGCTCAAATGAATGAAACTGAAAAATTGCAATATCAGCTACAAAAACAACAAAAAGATAATGAAGAAATAAGAAAAAAGTTAAATGCTAGAGATTTAAAAGACGAGGCTTTAAAAATAGCAACAACACCTGACACAGCATTTGACCCAGAGTTCTTAAATCTTTTTGAATTTGAAAATATGCCAGCTGAACAATTGCAAGAAAAGACAAAACTACTAAAGTCTATACAAGACCGAATAGTAGAAAAAGCAGTAAATGAGTGGTCAAAAGAAAAACCACCATACAATCCAGACCCATCTGGTAATAAGCCAAGTGCTAATGAAGCTATAAGGAAAGCAATGGGATTAAAATAAGAAAGGAAGAATGAAAAATGAATAACATTGAATTATCAACAATTTATTTACCTATGTTAGATGAGGTATATAAAAATGAAGCAAAAACATCTATTTTAGATGGAGATGAAACAACTGTACAAAAAGGATTAAATGGTGAAATCAAGGTAGCCAAATTAGATATGGATGCATTAGGAGATTTTGATAGAAACTCTGGATATACTAGAGGAAATACAAAACTTACTTGGGAAACAGTAAAATATGATAAAGAACGTTCTCAAGACTTAAGAATTGATAGACTAGATAATCAAGAAGCTTTAGGATTACCTTTTGCAAAATTATCTGGAGAATTTATTAGAACAAAAGTTGTACCAGAAACTGACGCTGCTAGAATTGCAAAAATATCAGGAGTAAATGGTATTTCTGTAAAAGAAGAAACTATCGAAGATGGCTCAGGAGTAATAGCAGCTTTAAGAGCTTGTACAAATAAAATGGATGAGGATGAAGTTCCAACAGAAAACAGAATATTATTCATTACTCCAACTCTAATTGGAATGACAGACGATTTAGATACTACTAAATCTAAGAAAGTATTAGAAAGATTTGGAACAATAATACAAGTTCCTCAAACAAGAATGTATACAGCTGTAACATTAAACGATGGTAAAGAAAATTATGGTTACAAAAAGGCAGATGCTGTTTATGAAGCTTCAACAGATACAACAGTACAAGAAGGAAAGACATACTACACAAAATCAGGAAATGATTATTCAGTAGTAGCTGAACCAACAGGAAACCCATCAACATCTAGTTATTATGAAAAAACACAAGAAGAGGGAAAACAAATAAACTTCTTATGTGTAGAAAAATCAGCAGTAGTAACAGCTATGGATCAATATATTAAATACTTTACACCAGACCAAGACCAAATTGCTGATGATAATGTATTTAAGTATAGAAATAACAACTTGTATGGACACGTATATGAAAACAAATTAGCTGGTGTATATTGCTCATACGAAGGATAGGAGGAACAAAAATGGCTAAAACTTTTATAGGAATGAAAATAAAACCAAAAGAAGAAGCTAAAATTGATAAGAAAGAAGCTGTAAAAAAGGCAACAAAAAAGAAATAGAAAGGAAGGCAATAGAATGGCTGAAAATATAGACAAAATAATAGCTGATTTAGGAGCTAATTATAGAAATGATAAAGATGTATTAGAGGATATATTGGAGCAAGTTAGTTCTATTGCCTCTGATATTTCTAATAAGCCAAAAGACGATGGAAAGTTATTTCCATACATTAAAAAGGCTGTTAAAGCTGAATATCTTGCACGTGGCGCAGAGGGCTTAACAAGTAGAAATGAGGGCAGTATGTCGAGTTCGTTTGAAGATATTGTAGATAAATTAAGAAATAACATAATTAAATCTGGTTTAAGGAGGATTAAATAATGCTACTTAAAGATTTAACTAAGGTGTGGGTATCTGAATATCAAAAAGTAAACGACCACGGAGAAACAAAAAAAGTGTGGAAGTTTAAAAGCATTGCCTACTTAAACTTACAACAAGATTTAAACGAATTAGACAGAAACAGTGCAGGAGAAGTAGATTATAGTATAGAAAATGCAAGAACTGATATGGACTACGATATACAAAAAGGTAATGGAATATCGCTTATAGATATATCAAAGCTTGACAGTTTTATACCAGACTACACTGTAACTGATTGTCCTAAAATAGGAAATACCACTTTGTATAAATTGGAGAAATATAATGGCGATTAAATTAAAATGTAAGATAAAAGCAAAGCATAATTTCAAAAGATTTGAACAAATAGAAAAGAAACTTCCACAAGCCATAACAACTGGAATAGAAGAAGTTCTAAAAAATCTACAGACAGAAGCTATAAGGCTTGAAAAAGGACATAATCAATCAGGAATAATAATTGATAGAGTTGATTTATCTAATAATGAAGTAAAAGGAAGAGTATATGCTGACCCTACTAAGTTTGTTAGCAATGGACAATCTTATCTTTGGTTTGAATATTTTGGAACAGGTAAGTATGCGGAGCAAGACCACGTTGGAACAACAAAGCACTTTATAGAAAGTGGATATACGGAGTGGTTTATTCCAGTAAGTAAAGTAGAGAAGCCTCTGGGATTTCCTAAGATAGAAATACAGGGAATGCAGTTTTATATAGCTCACGGACAAGCACCAAATCACTTTTTAGGCGATGCGGAGTTTAAGACAAGAGATATTAATATAGAAACAGTAGAAAAGCAGATATATGAAATGCTGAAAGGAGTTTGCAAATGATTTATGAATTTAGCACAAAAGATATGTCAGATTTATTATATGAAGACTTATCTACAATTCAAGATAATGAAGGAGTAAATACAGAAGCAGTATTAACAACTCCTACAACTGAGAGTACATTTCCTTGCAGAGTCATAGATACACCACTTGAAAGTGTGAATAATACGGACAATGCAACTCCGATAAGGAAAACATTTCAAGTGTCAATTGAGCATTGGGATAATGAACAAAGATTTTGTATGGAAATGGCAAATAACACAGACAAACAATTACAAAAAAGAAATTTTACAAGGACTAATTCTAGTCCTATTATTTTTGACCAAATAACAAAAAAATATAGATTTATCACTACATATGAAGTTCGTTGGAATGCTCTAACGAACTCTTTTAGTTATATAAGAT
>CAMMVE010000022.1 GCA_946500265.1 uncultured Clostridium sp. | reverse complement strand
CAATATACTACAATTTTTTATAAAACTTTGTTTCACATCATTGACATATATACAATATGCATAAAATTTCCTTTCAAAAACACTTGACATAAGAGCCTATTAAATATAAAATATATATGTGGAAAAAAATATATTTTACATATTAGATATATTTATTGTACATTGAAAATTTAATAGAAAGAGGTGTAATGATTATGGACATTATAATCAATATCGCCGTATTTCTAATCGCAGCAGTTATCTTCACTTTTGTGGGGATTTTTATAAGGAAAAAAATTGCTGAATCTAAGTTAAAAAGTGCAGAAAATGAAGCTAAAAAAATACTAGACATGGCAAAAATAGAAGCTGAGAATAGTAAAAAAGAAGAAATTTTCAAAGCTAAAGAGGAAATTTTAAGCGCAAGAAAAGATTTAGATGATGAGATTAGAGAAAGAAGAGGCGAAGTACAACAACAAGAAAGAAGATTAATTCAAAAAGAAGAAAATCTAGAAAGGAAGTTAGAATCAGTTGACAAGAAAGAAAAAGATTTGCTAAATAAGGAGCAAGAACTTGCAGTTAAAAAAGAAGAACTAAAAGAAATAGCTAATAGACAAATGGCTGAGCTACAAAAAATTTCTGGATTATCTACTGAAGAAGCAAAGAAAAAATTACTTTCTGAACTTGAAAAAACTATGACAGCAGAAAAAGCTGCAGTTGTTAGAGAGTATGAAAGTAAAGCCAAGGAAGAGGCAATGAAAAATGCAAAAGAGATTGTAGGATATGCTATACAAAAATGTGCAGCAGATCATACATCTGAAACTACTGTATCTATAGTATCACTTCCAAATGATGATATGAAAGGAAGAATAATTGGTAGAGAAGGTAGAAATATAAAGGCATTAGAAACATTAACAGGAATTGATTTGATTATTGATGACACTCCTGAAGCAGTTGTAATTTCAGGCTTCGACCCATTAAGAAGAGAAGTTGCAAAAATTGCTCTTGAAAAACTTATTGAAGATGGAAGAATTCATCCAGCTAAAATAGAGGAAATGGTAGAAAAGGCTAAAGAAGAAGTTGAAAATACCATAAAAGAAGAAGGAGAAAGAGCAGTTTTAGAAACAGGAGTAGTAGGATTACATCCTGACTTGGTAAAATTAATTGGTAAATTAAAATATAGAACAAGTTATGGACAAAATGTACTAAATCATTCAATAGAGGTTTCTAATTTGGCTAGAATAATGGCTGACGAACTTGGATTAGATCCAAAACTTGCTAGACGCGCAGGATTATTACATGATATAGGAAAGGCGCTAGACCATGATATGGAAGGAACACACGTTGAAATAGGTGTTGAAATTCTAAAGAAATATAAAGAAAATGAAAAAGTTATAAATGCAGTAGAAGCACATCATGGAGATGTAGAGCCACAAACAATAGAAGCAGTTCTAGTACAAGCAGCAGATGCAATATCAGCATCAAGACCTGGAGCAAGACGTGAAACTCTTGAAAATTATATAAAGAGATTAGAGACACTTGAGAAAATTGCAGACTCATTTGAAGGAGTTGAAAAATCTTTTGCAATACAAGCAGGTAGAGAAGTAAGAATAATAGTAAAACCTGAGAAAATAACAGATGACCAAATGGTATTAATGGCAAGAGACGTAGCAAAGAAAGTTGAAGATGAAATGGAATATCCAGGACAAATCAAAGTAAATTTAGTAAGAGAAACAAGAGTTGTTGATTACGCTAAATAATGTCGTTTTAGGGACAGGTCTCCCGGCGACATATTAATAAATATGAGATGAACTTATTATTCTCATTATTAAAAATACTGTTATAAGATAAAACTTATAGCAGTATTTTTTGTTATTATATTAATGAGTAGGCTAGGTCCTTATAATTTTAAAGAACCTTGCTTCCTTTTGAGCATTATTTCCAGAATCTATAAATTGTATATTGCCTCCTAATGTACTAGTACTTATTAAATTGTTATCAAGCAAAACATCTTTTAAATGTCTGGCTAAATATGGAGCTCCATTATAAAATCTAACTTGTCCCAAAACTTCTTCTATTAAATTTTGTATTAGAGGATAGTGAGTACAACCTAAAACTACATTTTCGATTTTTCCTTTATATTGCCCCAAATGATTTATTAGGTACTCTTGGATTTTTTCTTTATTTCCCTCTTCTATTAGGTCAGCTAAGCCTACACAAGGAAGCAATATTGTTTTATGGTTATCATATTTATGATATAGAAGGTTAAACTTTTCGCTTTCAATGGTGCCTTTTGTTGCCATTACCAATGTAGGACTGTTATATGAGTAGTCATGAACCATTTTGTATGCTGGTTCTATTGCAATAATTGGTATAGAAGTATACTTTTGCCTCAAGAATTTAGCAGATTTAGCGCTTGCAGTGTTACATGCTATAACAATTGCTTTGCAGTTTTCTTGTATGAAAAAATCTACTATATTATCACATAACAAATTTATTTGCTCATCAGATTTATCTCCATATGGATTATTAGCAGAATCGCTAAAATATATATAGTTTTCATTTGGAAGTATTTTTAGTATTTCCTTTAAAACAGTAACTCCACCTATTCCAGAGTCAAAAATCCCTATTTTGTTGTTGATATTCAAAATTATTCACAGACCTTTCTTAACATCGTAGTTTCAATATTTTTGCAGTTTATTATATGTTACTGTTTAATGGTTTAGGTAAGTAAATTTAAAGTCCGCGCAGGGAGTTTATAATTAAAAAAGTCGAGCGACGCAGGTAGCTCCGTTGGGACGGAGTGAGACTTTTTTAATTAAAACTACCGTTGCAGGACATGCATTATCTAAATACCATTAAGCAACAATTATTATATCATATTTTTTAAAGTTAGGGCTGGAAAATATACAAATAAATGATATAATAGTATAAAAATTTTAAGAAGGTGACAAGAATATGCAAAACTTAACATTAATCCTTGAAGGTGGAGCATTAAGAAGCTTATATACTTCAGGAGTATTAGATGTTTTAATGAAATATAACATTGAAGCTAATTATATTTTAGGTGTTTCAGCAGGGGCTTTGACAGGAATGAATTATGTTTCAAAACAAGCAGGCAGAAGTGCTAAGATTAATATAGAGAATTGTGATAATTCAAGATACATAGGAATGAAAGCATTAAGAAAAGAAGGAGGAATTATAGGGTATAATTATCTTTTTGATGATTTATCTCAAAATGCATATCCATTTGATTATGAAAAATTTAAATTTTCTGATCAAAAATTCATACCAGTAATAACTAACTGTGAAAAAGGAATAACTGAGTATGTAGAAAAAAATGAGTGTAAAGATGAGATATTCAAAGTCGTACAAGCTTCTTCAAGTATGCCACTTTGCTCTAAAATGGTGAAAATAGGTGGCAGCCACTATCTAGATGGGGCAGTTACAATGCCTATACCAGTTGACTGGGCAATAGAACAAAATCATAAAAATATTTTGGTTGTGCTTACAAGAGATAGAGAGTATAGAAAGCCAGAAATTTCAAATACTATGAAGAGTATGTATAAAAGAGTATATCATAAATATCCAAAGTTAGTAGAAAATCTTTGTACAATGCCAGAGAGATATAACAAGTTAAAAGAGCATATTAATGACTTGGAGAAACAAGGTAGAATTATGGTAATTGCTCCTAAAGAACCTGTAACAGTTTCAAGATTAGAAAAAGATAAAGAAAAACTAAAGAAGTTATATGAAGATGGCAAAAAAGATATGGAAGAGAGCATTGATAAATTAGAGACATTAATTAAGCAAGATTTAACTTAATAAAAAATTGCTAGTATTTAAATAAATTAATAAGTAAAAGGGTGTATTATGAAATTTCAAGAAAATAAAAAGCCTATTATAGTCATTATTATCATTTTCTTACTTCTCGTTACTGTAGGAGTAATATATATGACATATATGCTTGATAAGGTCGAAGCAAACGCTAACAACAGTATAGAAACTATTGTTAAAAATGATGCCGATAATCTTAAAACAGAAATAACTGAACAAAAAGCTATTTTACAGTCTATTACAAATGAGATTTTATCAGATAATATTGTGGACAAGGAAAAAATTTTTGAACAATATGAAAAAAGCGATGTTACAAGTAAATTTGTTAGAATGGCCATTATGCAAGAAAATGGTAAAACAATTACTAATGACGATTATGAAGTTGATTATTCTGATGAAAAAGACAATTTTTTCTCTAACAATGAAATTCGTGTTTCAGAAAGTAGAATAAGCAAAATTGATGGAGAGGAGATTACTATATATTCTCAAGCTATTGACTTGGATAAAGAAAGAATAGCTATTTTGCTAATTGTAAAAACAGATTCATATAAGAATATTTTTTCTAATAAAGTTTTTGAGGGGAAAGGATTCAGCTACATTGTCAATAAGCAAGGAAACATTGTGGTAAGTGCGAACACAGAAATTGACTCGCGAAATTTAATAGAGAATATAGATAAAATGCTTACAGGAAGCTCAAAGGAAAGATTTGAATCAAACCAAAACAAAATAGAAGAGAATATTAGAAATGGAATATCTGGCACAAGAACTTTACAAACAGTAAATGGTAAATATTATATGGTGTATGAAGCAATTGAAGCAAATGACTGGGCAATTGTTACATTTATTCCATCAAAGGCTATAGCAGCAGAAGTAAATAATGCACTGCTTACTACTTTTATATTATCAATTATTGTTATATTAGTAATTTTATCAATATGCATATATATTGTAATTTCTAATAACAAAAAGCAGAAGCAATTATATGAATATGCATATATAGACCCAGTGACGAAAAGAGGTAATGTTTATTACTTTAGAAAAAAAGGACAAGAGATACTTGATAGTATAGAAATAAGTGGAACATCATCAAACCAATATATTTTAGTACTTGATATAAATAAATTTAAAATGATAAATAAAGCATATGGCTATAAAACAGGCGATACTATTCTTACAGGCATAGGTGATGTACTTGAAAGATTATTGGGAGCAGAAAGCCTAATATGTAGATATTCAAATGATTACTTTGCAGTTCTATTTGAGTATAAGGAAGATATTCATAGAATATTAAATAAACTTATCAGGAGTATAGAAAATCTAAAAATTGATGATACTACTTATAATCTTTCTGTGAATATTGGAATATATATGATTACGAATGAAGACAATAATATTTCAGAAGCAATGGATAAAGCTATTATTGCGCATTCTGCATCAAAAGGAGATGTATTTGACAAATTCCATATATATGACAAAACAATGGAAAGAAAATTGGAAAAAGAAAGTAAAATAGAACATGAAATGAATATTGCCTTAGATAACAAAGAGTTTAAGGTATATTATCAACCTAAAATAGATACAAGAACAGAAAACTTATATGGCGCAGAAGCTTTAGTAAGATGGGAACATGAAGGAAGAATGGTGCCACCTAGCGAATTTATACCATTATTTGAGAAAAATAAATTTATTCTAAGATTAGATTTATATATTTTTGAGCAGGTGTGCAGTGACATGAAAATGTGGAAAGAAAAGTACGGAAAAGAACCAGTTATTTCTGTGAATGTATCTAGAGAGCATTTTCTAGATGAGCATTTTTTAGAAAAATACATGATGATAGCTGCAAAATATGGAGTAAATACTAACAAAATAGATTTGGAAATTACAGAAAGCGCTACAATAGAAGAAGGAATTGACATTATAGAAATAATGAATAAAATGAAAAAACTAGGATTTCTAATTTCTATTGATGATTTTGGAACAGGCTATTCTTCATTAAGTACTATTCAAGATATGCCAGCAGATATTTTAAAAATTGATAAATCATTTGTAGATAGAATAGGAAAAAATGAGAAAAATATTATTGATTATATTTTAACAATTGCAAAAGAATTAAACTTTACGACTATAGCAGAGGGAGTAGAAACGAAAGAACAGAGAGATTATCTTTTAGAAAATGGATGCGACATAATACAAGGGTATTATTATGCAAAGCCTATGTCGGAAGCGGAGTTTGAAGAATATATGGAGGGAAAAAGGTAAAAAGATACAAAAAAGGTTGACAAGAACAAACAAATGTTCTATAATATTTGCGTAACATAAAATGTAGAAAAGGACGTGATATTATGGAACAGAACAATAATATCGTACATCAAAATGTAGAATTAGACGAAACAATATATAATACGGATAAAATTAAAAATTTGATTTACAACATAAGAGGAAAACAGGTAATGCTAGATAGTGATGTAGCAATGTTGTATCAATTGTAGAAGATAGTAAATTTATTGATTTTATTGAACAAATTATTTAATAATAACTGGTCACAATTTGTGACTGGTTAGAAAAAATATAAATCTAAGGTTCCATTTTTATATTTTATGATATAATTAGTTTGAAAAATTATAGAGAAAGGGAATCAAATTCTATGGTAAAAATAAATGAATTCACTTACGAAATAGAAGCAAAAGATATAAAAGATGAATTTGCATCAAGACAAAGCAATACCAATAAGGGAGATTTTGGCTATGTTGGAATAATGGGAGGCTCTCTAGAATATTCTGGAGCAGTTAAACTTGCCAACTTAAGTGCATCTACTATGAGAGCTGGATGTGGTGTAGTTAGACTAATAGTTCCAGAAGGAATGGCAAAAGCTGTAGCACCATATTTACTAGAACAAACTATATTTTCAATGAACGACAATAAAAATAAAATGGTATTTTCAAAAGAACAAGTAAATGAAGCCATGGCTAAACTAAAAGCTTTAGCAATAGGAATGGGCTGGGGAGAAAGTAAAGAATATGAAAAAATACTGGAATATATATTAGGTAACTATGAAATACCTGTAATAATAGATGCAGATGGTTTAAATACTATCTCTAAAATGAATATGGATATTTTGAAAAAAACAAAATGTAAAGTAATACTTACCCCACATTTAAAAGAATTTGAGAGACTAAGCAAAATAAAAATAGAAGATATGAAACAAGACAAAACAACTATAGCAAGAGACTTTGCTAAGAAATATAATGTTATTCTATTATTAAAAGGGCCTACAACAGTAGTGACAGATGGAGAGAATGTATATCTAGTAAAAAGAGGATGCCCTGGCATGGCAACAGCAGGAAGCGGAGATGTATTGTCTGGAATTTTAGTTGGATTACTAGGGTATAATGAGCCAGATATATTAACAGTAGCTACAGGAGCTTATTTAAATGGAATGGCAGGCGAAATAGCACAGGAAAAGTATACAGATATAAGTATGATAGCATCCGATACAGTAAAATCTTTACCGGAAGCAATTAAAAAAATAAGAAGATAAATTTTATAATTAATTTTAGGAGGTTATATTATGAAAGAAGTATGTTTAAAAATTAAAGGAATGCATTGTGAAGGATGTAGCACAAGATTAACAAAGGTATTAAATAGTCAAGATGGAGTAGAAGAAGCAAAAGTAAGTTTAGAAAAGGCAGAAGCTAATATTAAATTTGATGATTCTCAAATAGGTGTAGATGAACTAAAAGAAGCAGTTGAAGATGCTGGTTTTGAAGCTGAATAAGTGAAACAAGGGGACGGTTCCTTTGTCTCACAAGGAGGATGAAATGAAGAAGGTTTTATTAAAAATTGATGGTATGACATGTAGTGCTTGCTCTAGTGGGTTAGAAAAGTATTTGAATAAACAAGATGGAATCATCAATGCTACTGTGAATTTGGTAATGAATAATGCTAGTGTGGAGTATGACGAAAATAAATTAGATATTTCACAAATAGAGAAGTTTGTTCAAAAAGCCGGATTTGAAAGTTTAGGTATTGATAATTTTCAAAAAAAAGAAAAAAAGAAGTCAAGAGAAAAATATAAATTATGGGGTTTTACTGCAATTGCCATCCTTACTTTATATATAGCTATGGGACATATGGTAGGCTTACCTGAATTCCCTTTTTTGAGTATGCATTCATATCCTATTAATTATACTATTGCATTATTAATTTTGAGCATAATTTCTATTATTATGGGATGGGACATTCTAAAAAATGGATATAAAAACTTAATACATAAAACTGCCAACATGGATACCTTAGTTGGTCTTGGTGTATTAAGTAGTTTCCTTTATAGCATATATGGTACTTATATGATTTTTACAGGACATCACGATTATGTAGAAAATTTGTACTTTGAGTCTGTTGTAATTATCCTTTTCTTTATTCACATTGGTAGATATGTTGAAGCTCGCAACAAAGATAAAACAAAAGAAGCAATTCAAAGTTTAATGATGATTACACCTAATAAGGCCACTATTTTAAAAAATGGCAAGGAAAAACAGGTTACACTCGATGAAATTGTTAAAGGAGATATTGTTATATGCAGACCTGGAGAAAAAATTGCTGTTGATGGAGAGGTAATAGAAGGTATAACTCATATTGATGAGTCGTTTGTAACTGGAGAAAGTGTACCTTCTAAAAAGGAAGTAGGAAGCAAAGTTATTGCGGGTAGTATTAATTATGAAGGAACAATAAAGTACAAAGCTGAAAAAATAGGAAAAGAGTCAACTGTATCCGAAATAGTTAGAATGGTAGTTGAGGCAACTAATACAAAAGCTCCAATTGCTAAAATTGCAGATAAGATAAGTGGATACTTTGTACCTGCAATTATTATAATAGCAATATTGTCAGCTATTGTATGGCTAATTATCGGTCAGACACCAGCATTTGCAATAAATGTATTTATTACTGTTTTAGTTGTTGCTTGTCCTTGCAGTTTAGGACTTGCAACTCCACTGGCTATTGTTGTATCTTCTGGTGTCGCAAGTAGGGAAGGAATTCTAATAAAGAATAGCGAGAGTTTAGAAAATGCACATAAGGTTAAAACCATTGTATTTGATAAAACCGGAACACTTACGAAAGGCAAACTTAGTGTAAGCAAAATGTTTAATTATGAAAGATTATGTGGAGTTGAAATTGATACTAATGCAGAAATTCTAAAAGTTGTTGCTAGTATTGAAAATAAATCTGAGCATCCTATAGCAAGAGGAATAGTTGATTTTGCTAAAGAAAATAATATAGAAATAGATGAAGTACAATACTTTAAAAATATAGAAGGCTACGGGGTAAGTGCTGAGTGGAAAAATACCAAATATTTAATTGGAAATAGTAAACTAATGAAAGAAAATAATATAGATATTTCAGATGCTACACATGATGAAGAGGAACTTGAAAATGATGGAAACAGCATACTATTTATAGCAGAAGAAATTAAAAACAAAGGTCATGAAAACGACAAAAAAGAAATAAAATCGACTGAAAATTTAGAAGAAAAAGAAAATAGAACTCTCACTCATCAACAATTCAAATTAATAGCTCTTATTGGCGTAAAAGATGTTATTAAAGATAATGCATCTTATGTAGTAAGTAGGTTGCATAGTCAAAATATAAATGTTGTGATGCTTACTGGAGATAATGAAAAAACAGCCCAAAGTATAGCAGAGAAAATAGGAATAACAAATGTTATATCCAATGTTCTCCCAAAAGAAAAAGCAGAAAAAATAAAGGAATTAAAGCAAAACGGATTAGTCATGATGTGTGGAGACGGAATAAATGATAGTGTGAGTTTAGTTACTGCAGACATTGGTGTTGCAGTTGGCAATGGAACAGATATTGCAATGGATAGTAGTGACGTTGTACTTATGCAAGATGACTTAGAAAAAATCCCAGAGCTTATGGATATTAGTAGAAGGACAATAAGAAATATTAAACAAAACTTGTTTTGGGCATTCTTTTACAATATATGCATGATACCTATTGCAATGGGAATATTCTCTATATGGGGATTAACAATGAATCCAATGTTTGCATCTCTTGCAATGACTTTAAGTAGTATTACAGTCACGCTAAATAGCTTAAGGTTAAGAAGAAAAAATAAATAAGTTATATTTGGAATATTAAAATAGAGGCTATGGTTGATAATTAGCAATTTATATGTTATGATTTATTCGTATTATATTTATATTATTAGACTAAAAAATATATATTAAAAGTAACATAAAGAGGAATAGAAAATGGTTAATATTCAAAAACCACAAAAAATATTATTTGAGATAAATAACATAGAAAAAATTGAAAAATTAGATAAAGAAGTTAGTGAAAAAGATGATAATTTTAATAATAAGCTAATAGAACATCAAAATTTAGAAAAACTAGAATTATATGATATTGATTTTAAAGTGGTCAAATTTGACAAGTGTAATATTTTAAATAGTAAATTAGAAAAAGTCAGCTTTATGGATGTAATTTTTGACAATTGTAATTTTTCAAATTCGTCATTTCAAGTCTCTTCTTTTGTGAGATGCGAGTTTATAAATTGCAAATTATCAGGATGTGATTTTACGGAAAGTATTCAAAACAATGTTATATTTACAGAAACAAATGCGTCATATAGTAACTTTTCATTATCTAGATTACAAAATGTCGTTTTTGAAAATACTGTGCTAAGAAACTCATATTTTCAAGAAGATACATTCAAAAATGTATATTTTGAAAAAGCTGATTTGGTACAAACACAAATATTTAAAACAAGTTTGAAGGATATAGACCTATCTAATTCATTTATCGATGGCATAGTAGTTTCTATGGAAGACATAAAGGGTGCTATTATAAACGAGTACCAAGCTATTAACTTAATTAATTTATTGGGAGTAAAGATAAAAGAGTAGAATTAAGTTTGAGCATTGCTAAAATTAATTATAAATCTAAGAAAGGAAGAATAAATATGAAATTAGATAAAGAAAATACGAAACAAATTTTAAAAATTGTAATAATTGCAATAATTGTTTTAGTCGCTTTACTTAATATAGAACCTGTTTGGAATGCAATTAAGGTAGTATTATCAATACTTTCACCTTTTATATGGGGACTTGCTATTGCTTTTATATTAAATATTTTTATGACGTTTTATGAAAATAAGTTATTTAAATTAGGGAAAAATTCAAAAAGAAAAAATGACAGAATAAAAAATGAATATAAATCACCAAACAATACTAAAAATGTAAAAAATGATTCAAATCCTAGAAAAAAGAAGAAAAACTCATTTGAGAGGGGACTTTCAATATTTTTATCAATTATTACGATTATAGCAATTATAACTGTAATTTTAATTTTGATAATACCTCAGTTCGTTGAGGTCGTTCAAAGCTTCATAGGAAGTATACCTAATTACTTAGAGGTATTAAAAGAGTTTGCAATAAATACAACAGAACAGTTTCCTGAAATTAATGACTTTATTCAGAGCATAAATATCGATACAGAAGCATTACGAAATGGAATAGTAAATTTATCAAAAGATGTTTTAGATGTAACAATTAATCAAATATCAAGCTTACTTAGTAATTTAGTAAATTTCTTTATTGCTATAGTGTTTGCGGTATATATATTAGCAAATAAAGAGGAACTAAAAGTTCAAGCCAAAAGATTTGTCTATGCACGCGCAAATAAAGAAAAGGCTGATTATATAGTTAAAGTTTGTAGACTTGCAAGAGATTCATTTAGAAGCTTTTTAACTGGGCAAGCAAAGGAAGCTGTTATTTTAGGCTCACTTTGCGCTATTGGCATGCTAATACTTAATATTCCATATGCAGGACCAATTGGAGCATTAACAGCACTAACAGCCTTTATTCCAATAGTTGGCGCATTTATTGGAGGATTCGTAGGAGCAGTACTAATTGTTGCTGTAGATCCTTTTAAGGCTTTAATTTTTATAATATTTATAATTGTACTTCAACAAATAGAAGGCAATTTGATTTATCCACATGTAGTTGGCAAAAATATTGGATTACCAAGTATGTGGGTCTTAGTTGCTATAACAATTGGAGGAAGTTTGTTTGGCATAATGGGTATGATAATAGGACTTCCAATTTTATCAATTATATATGCAATTGTTACTGAAAGCACTAACAAAAAACTAAAAGAGAAGAATATAGATAATATGTTCGATTATAGCAATAATAAAGAATTTTAAAAAATTCTCAAAAAATTTAAACTTTTTTGAGAATTTCTAAGTCTAATATAGTATGAAAGAAAGAGTTGACTTTAGAAAGGATGTAAAAATGCTATGTATAGGATATATACGAGAAGAAGTAGGAGGCTAAGATTTTTTTCATCATTCATACCTTTGGTATTAATATTAGTTGTAGGAGGTTTTATTGGAAATAGAATTATTCAAAATTCTAATAAAGGTAACGAGACTATATTGGGAGAAGCAAATCAAATTGCTAATGTAGTGCAAAATGAAACGAAAAATGAAAACGAAAATACTATTATCAATAATATTGAAAACAGTACTACTGATAATAATATTGAGAATAGTGTTAATAGTAATACCTCTGGAAACAATGATAACAATGTAATTAATGAAGACAAACCAAACGATAATAAAACTGAAGACAATAAAACTGACGATAACACAATTAAAAATAATAATAAAGTGAAATTTGATAGTTCGGTTGCATTTATTGGAGATTCAAGAACACAAGGCTTCATTATGTATAATGGCTTGAAGGAAGTGGAAGATTATTCATATATCGGACTTATGGTTGATACAGCAATAACCAAAGAATTTATAAAAACAAATGATGGAAACAAAATTACCCTATTACAGGATATGAAAAATAAAAAGATAGACAGAGTATATATAATGTTAGGAGTAAATGAGTTGGGATGGTCATATCCTCAAGTGTTTAAGGCAAAGTATGAGGAGCTTATTGATGAAATAAGGAAAGTTAAGCCAGAATGTAATATATATGTACAGTCTATTATTCCAATGACGAAAAGTAAGAGTGATTCAGATAAAATATATAATAATAAAAATGTGGCAAAATTTAACAAATTAGTGGAAGAAGTAGCAGAAGAAAAAAATGTAACATACTTAGATGTAAAATCTGTATTGGTAAACAAAGATGGATGCCTTCCAGAAGAAGCAAGCCCAGATGGTGTACATATTGATAAATCTTATTGTGAAAAATGGTTAAATTACTTGAAAAATAACCCTTAAAAATAAAATCTATGCTAAACGGATATTTAATAGAAAATGATTTATAATATAATAATAGAAAACTAAGAAAGAAGGAAAATAAAATGAAGAAAAAAATTTTGATATTTATTATAGTTGTAGTAATTGTGGCAGTAGTTTTAGCGGTAATGTTTATACCAAGAAATAGTAAGAATATACAAATAAATATTCAGGATTTAGCAAGCAAAATTGCTGAAAGTGGATCTTTTGAAGACCAATTAATGCAAGTTGATTCCGAAATGGTTATTGAGGACTATAATTTTTCATCTGACGAGATTAATGAATTAGTATCTTATCAAGGAAGTGGAGCAACAAGTGAAGAAATAGTTATTTTGCAAGTAAAAGATAAAAGCCAAATAAATGACGTTAAATCTAAAATCGATACTAGGTTAGCTGAAAGAAAAGAAGCATTTGAGAGTTATTTACCAGAAGAGGTAGGTAAAATAGATAATAATATTTTAAAGGTAGAAGGAAACTATGTAATTTTGTGTATAGCGAATGATACTAACACAGTAAATAATGTATTAAACGAGAATATAAAATAATACTGATATCAGATTAGAGGAAAGGACAATAGTAATGGCACATGCAGCTCAAAACGTACTAATAGAATATATAAAAGAAAATCAAGATAAATTATATAGAATAGCGTATACGTATACTAAAAACCAAGAAGCTGCCTTAGATGTGGTACAAGAGGCTATAACAAAGTCCTTAGAAAATATAGGTAGATTAAGAAATGAAGAATATGTGAAAACATGGTTTTATAGAATATTAATAAATGAGGCAATTAAAGCTTCTAAAAGCATTAAATATTTTGTTGATTATGATACTGTGCAAAGCGAGCTTCGCACCAGTAGTCATGAAGAACAACTTGTGGAAAATATTGATATGTATACAATTATACAAAAGCTTAATAAGAAACTAAAGACAGTCATTATACTTAGATTTTTTGAAAATTTAAAAATAGAGGAAATTGCTTATATTACAAAAACAAATTCGAATACAGTTAAATCTAGGTTATATAAAGGCATAGAGGAAATTAAAAAAAGTATTGGAGGGAGAAGCATATGAATATATTGAAAAAAGCTAAAAAAACATATGACTCTATAGAAATTCCACAAGAATTAGACTATACAGTAAATAAAGCAATACATAAAAAAGATTTATACAAAAAAAATTATGCAGTAATATGGACAAAACGAGCCACAGCAACTTTAGCTACTACATTTGCTTTATTTGTTGTGCTTTTGAATACAAATGAAAGCTTTGCTAGAGCTATGGGAGATGTGCCAATAATAGGAAGTCTTGCTGAAGTATTTACGGTAAGAGAATATAGAGAAGAGAATGATACAGATTTGATAGAGGCTAAAATTCCAGCCATCAAAAATACTGGAAATGAAGATTTAGAAGATAGGATAAATTATGAAATTTCTTCTAAAATAAATGAAGTGCTTGAAGAAGCTAGAGCACGAGCTGAGGAATATAAAGAGGCTGTTTTATCAACTGGTGGAACAATGGATGACTATATTCCTACTAAAATTAATGTAGATTATAAGATAACATATCAGGATGACAAAATCATCTCTTTTGTAATTACAAAAAGTGAAAGTTCTGCTTCAGCTTATCAAGAACAATATTTCTATAATATAGATATTCAGAATGGAAAAGAGTTAAACCTAAGAGACGTATTGGGTGAAGACTACAAGAAAATAGTTGATGAAGAAGTAAACAAACAAATCAGAGAAAGAATGGAAAAGAACGAGGAGAATATATATTTCACAGCAGAAGAAGGTGGATTTTATGGAATAGAAAACGAATATCAGGATTTTTACATTGATGAAAATAAAAAAGCTACAGTAGTATTCCAAAAATACGAAATAGCACCTGGATACATGGGAATTCAGAATTTCGAAATTCCAAACGATGTTTTAGTTTAAGAAGGAGAAAACAATGGTATTTAGCAGTATAGTATTTTTGTACATATTTCTGCCAATAATGCTACTAATTTATTTCATCGTACCAAAGAAACTAAAAAATCTAGTAATGATTATTGCAAGCTTTATTTTCTTTGCATGGGGTGAGATTAGATATATTCCAATAATGCTAGTTTTAGCTATTATGGACTTTTGGTGTGGAAATAAGATCAATAAGTACTGGAACGATAAAAAGAAAAAAAGAATATATTTGTGGATGGATGTAGGAGTCAATTTATTAATCTTATTCTTCTTCAAATATGCAGATTTTATTATTTCAAGCATAAATGGAGTAACAGGACTAAATATTCCGCTTCTTAACATACCTTTGCCAATAGGCGTTTCATTTAACACATTCCAGTCACTATCATATATAATTGATGTGTATAGAGGAACAGTAAAATGTGAAAAGAGTTTTTATAACTATCTTACATATACAACTCTTTTCCCACAAATCATCGCAGGTCCAATTGTAAGATATGAGACTGTTGACGAGGAATTAGTAGATAAAAAGATTAGTTTAGACAATTTCTCTATTGGAATGAAGAGATTTTTAGTAGGACTTGGAAAGAAAGTTCTTATTGCAAATAATGTAGGAGCATTATGGAATGTAATACAAACAGGTGCTTATGGAGAAATGACTGTACTTCTATCTTGGATAGGAATAATTTCATTTGCCTTACAAATATACTTTGATTTTAGTGGATATTCAGATATGGCAATAGGACTTGCTAAAATATTTGGTATGGACTTTGATGAAAACTTTAATTATCCATATATTAGTAAAAGTATCACCGAATTTTGGAGAAGGTGGCATATTACTCTAAGCAGTTGGTTTAGAGATTATATTTATATACCACTTGGAGGCAATAGAAAAGGACTTCCAAAACAAATAAGAAATATATTGATAGTATGGGCATTAACACGGAGCTTGGCATGGAGCATCTTGGAATTTCGTCCTATGGGGACTATATTTTGGAGTAATACTGATTATAGAAAAGTTATTTATGCTAAAAGTATTAGAAAAATTACCCAAAGCATTTGGACATATATATACAATGTTTTTAGTATTAATAAGCTGGGTAATATTTGCATTTGAAGACTTGGGACAAGTAGGAAGCTATTTAGGCAATATGTTTGGATTAAATGGAACCAGCTTATATAATAGCGAAGCTTTATATTATTTGCAGAATTATATAATAATAATTATTATAGGAATAATATGTAGCATACCTTTAAAGAACATAGTAAGTAAAATACTAAATAAAAGAAAAGAAAAACAGGTTGTATATGCTATTGTATCTAGTATTTGCTATATAGGAATTATATTGTTAAGCACAGCGAGTCTGGTAAACAATAGCTTCAATCCATTTTTGTACTTTAGATTTTAGATGTCGTTTTAGGGACAGGTCTCCGGGCGACAGAATGTCGCTCGAGGGACAGGTCTACAGGCGACATAGATGAACATAAACAACAAAAAGGCATATAGCAGGAAGGAGGTCACTTTCATAAAATGAAAAATAAAATATTTTTTGGAATGTTCATGGCAGTTTGGGTTATTATGATAATTCTTAATTTTGTATGGCCAAAGCAAACATTTTCTGCTAGCGAAAATAGAATGCTTGCAGTAATCCCTAGATTTTCTTTTGAAGATTTTGTTTCAGGAGAATATTTAGGAGGTGTAGATAGTTATATCAATGATCACTTTGCTTTTAGAGATTTTTATCTAAAGCTTAATTCGTGGTGGGAAATCGATGTAATGGGCAAAAAAGAAAATAACAATGTGTATATTGGTAAAGATGATTTCTTATTTGAAAAATTTGAATATGGAGATGAAGAGAAAAATAATGTTTTAAAAAATACAACTGCTATTTCTAATTTTGCAGAAGATATGCAGAAAAATAATATTAACACACTTTTTACTCTAGTTCCAAATTCTATATATATTAATGCTGATAAACTTCCTGATAATGTAGAAGTACCTAATCAAAAGGAAATTATTGAAGAAATATATACAAACACACAAAATACACATAATGTGGATGTTACACAAGCACTCATAGAAGAAAACAAAAAGCAACAATTATATTTTAAAACTGATCATCATATGAATAGTGATGGGGCATATGTTGTATATGAAGAATTTTGTAATAGTGCGGAAATTACACCAGTACCCTTATCAGATTTTGATAGAGTAGTAATTACAGAAGACTTTCTTGGTACTTTTGATTCAAAAGCTCAGGTATACGGTCAAAAGCCAGATACAATTTGGGTTTATAAAAATGATGCGAATACAAATATCAAAGAGGCAATTTATGATAAAGAAACAACGAACAGCATTTTTAATGAAAGTTTTCTAGAAGGAAAAGATAAGTATTCATATTTCTTAAATGGAAATAATAGTAAAGTTGTGGTAAAGACTAATGTGGATAATGACAAAAAAATATTAGTCATAAAAGACTCGTATGCGCACATTATGTCACAATTTTTGTGCCAGAATTATAGTGAAGTACATTTTCTAGACCCTCGTTATACTAATTTTAATTATGAGGAATATATACAAGAAAACGGAATAACAGATGTGTTATTCTTATATAATGTGTCTACATTTGTTCAAGACAAAGATTTATATAGAAGGTTAGTTACTATTTAATTGCTTGACATTTAATAGATTTATCTATATTGTATAAAAAAACTTTAAATAAACAGTTAAATTACACATAATGGACATAATTATGGTGTATAAATGTATACGAAAGGAGTTGATGAACCATAGAAAATTTGGTAGTTAGAGAGGAAAATAAACTGCAAGAAGATATGGAATATAAGAGACTTACACTTATGTATACAGCAGCTCTTACGCAACTTGAAGCAAAAATGGAAACAATAAATGAGGAATTTAAAACATTACATAAATATAATCCAATAGAACATATTAGTAGTAGAATTAAAAGTAAAGAAAGTATTTATAAAAAATTAAATAAGAAAGGACTTGCTCCTACATATGAAAATTTAGTAAAAACAATTAATGATGTGGCGGGGTTACGTATTATATGTTCTTTTATCCCGGATATATATAAAATTGTTGAGATGCTTGAAAATATGCAAGACATAAATGTCCTTAAGAAAAAAGATTATGTAACAACGCCAAAGGAAAGTGGATATTCAAGTTATCATCTAATAGTATCTGTGCCAGTTAGTTTATCTGTTGGTACTATTGATGTTAAAGTGGAAATTCAAATAAGAACAATGGCGATGGACTTTTGGGCTAGTCTTGAACACAAAATTAATTATAAATACGATAAAAATGTGCCTAAGAGTGTGAAAAAAGAGCTTAGAGACTGTGCTAAAATGACTCAGAAATTAGATAAAAGAATGTCTAATTTGGGCAAAAGCTTAATGGAAGATGAAAAGCAAATTATTAAAGAAATTACAGCCGAGTATTCAACAACATATGCTAATCTTATGCTTACAGGAAATGTAACAGTATAACATGAATCTGATATACACAAATACAAGAATTGATATTAAAATATTTGGATAAAATATAAAAATTAGAAAGCTTACAAAAATGTAAGCTTTTTTACATGTAAAATTATTGTAACCGCTTCCAAAAAATATTAAAATACATAATAGAGAAAGTTAAAACAATTTATGTTTTAACAAATAACTAGTAGAAAGGAACTGTAATTATGAATAATATTTTAGAAGTAAAAAATATTGAAAAATATTATGGCAATAAGTCTAATTTGACTAAAGCTATAGATAATATTAGCTTTAATGTAAGTAAAGGTGAATTTGTTGGAATCATGGGAGCTTCTGGAAGTGGAAAAACAACACTTTTAAATTGTATTTCTACAATTGATAGAGTAAGTGCTGGAAGTATCATCATTGATGGAAAGGATATTACAAAGCTTAAGGGCAATAATCTAAATAAATTCAGAAGAGAGCAACTTGGATTTATTTTTCAGGACTTTAATTTATTAGATACTTTAACAGCATATGAGAATATTGCTTTAGCTCTTACCATTCAGAGGGTAAATCACAAAGAAATTGATGCAAGAGTAAAGGATATAGCTGCTAAATTAAATATTACAGATATTCTAAAAAAATATCCATATCAAATATCAGGAGGGCAAAAGCAAAGAGTTGCATCTGCTAGAGCGATTATTTCGAATCCAAAATTAATTTTAGCGGATGAACCAACAGGAGCATTGGATAGTAAATCTGCAAGGCAGTTACTTGAAACTTTTGAAACATTGAATAGAAGCTTAAATGCTACAATTTTGATGGTTACACATGATAGTTTTTCCGCTTCATATGCAAATAGAATTTTGTTTATCAAGGATGGAAAAATATTTAATGAATTAGTAAAAGGCGAAGATGCTAGAAAGAAATTCTTTGAAAAAATTATAGAAGTTCAGACCTTACTTGGAGGTGAACTTGGCGATGTTATTTAAATTATCTATAAAAAACATGAAGAAAAGCTTTAAAGATTATGCTATTTACTTTTTAACATTGGTATTAGGCGTTGCAATATTCTATATGTTCAATTCTTTGGATAGCCAAGAAGCAATGCTCCAAGTTTCGAGCTCTACTAGAGAGATGGTAAAGTTATTGGTAAGCTTACTTAGTATGGTATCAGTATTTGTTGCAGTAATTTTAGGACTATTAATTGTATATGCTAATAATTTCTTGATTAGTAGAAGGAAAAAAGAATTTGGTATATACATGACACTAGGAATGGGCAGAAGACAAATATCTAAAATAATTTTAATAGAGACAATTTTAGTTGGAATAATTTCACTAGCAGTAGGTATAGTAATTGGTGTGTTTGCTTCACAATTCATGTCTATATTAGTAGCTAAACTGTTTGAAGCAGATATGAGCAAGTTTCAATTTGTATTTTCAGAAGAAGCTTGTGTAAAAACGTGTATTTATTTTGCTGTAATGTATTTGGCAGTTATTATATTTAATACAATTAGCATTTCAAGATATAAACTAATTGATTTAATTACAGCAACTAAGAAAAATGAACAGATAAAAATTAAAAATCCTGTTTTATGCATTATTATTTTCTTGATTTCAGCAGTAATGCTAGGATATGCATACTACAAAGTTACAGTTGGTGCAAACACATTAAGAACAGCAGAAGATTTATTGCCAGTTATATTGATAGGTATAGTTGCTACATTTTTATTGTTCTGGTCTCTATCAGGCTTTATATTAAAAATAGTTCAAGCACGAAAGAAGCTATATTTAAAAGATACTAATATGTTTGTTTTGAGGCAACTAAATAACAAAATTAATACAACTGTAGTGAGCATGACAGTAATTTGTTTAATGTTATTTATGACGATTACAATACTATCATCTGCATTATCTTTAAGAAATACAATGCAAGCGGATTTAAAAGAGATGACTCCGGTGGATTTGAATTTATATAAAACTGCATACTTACCTGATGATGGAAAGAATACAGATGTGGCAATAGAAGACTCAAAAGAGCCTGTATCATATACATTAACCAATAACGGATTTGATATGAACAATTTAAAGGACGTGGTTGAAATACCAATTTATGCTACAAATGAGCTAACATGGAAAGAGAGCTTAGGGAATACATTTGAAGAGGCACAACAAAACTTCCCAATGTTAATGTATGATACTGCAGAAGCACTAATAAAGGTTTCAGATTATAACAAAATAGCTAAATTATATGGACAGCAAGAATATACTTTAAATGACAATGAATATATTATTTTATGTGATTTTGATAATATGACAGTATTAAGAAATAAGGCTTTGGAGCAGAATCAAACGGTAGAAATTATGGGAAAAGAATATTATCCAAAATATACTGAATGTCAAAGCGGATTTATTTATATGTCGACAAGTCATGTAAATACGGGCTTTATATTAGTTCCAGACAACATAGAGTTTACGGATGAAATGACAGAAGAGTACTTTCTAGCAGCTAATTATAATGCTCAAACTGATGAAGAAAAAGAGAGAATAGAAAATATTTTAACAGGCAATGAAGCTTCTGACTTTGTGACGAATGTAAACAACAAAGATATCGAACTAGAGGGATTAACTAAAATTAGCATAATAGAGGCTAGTGTAGGGCTAGCAACAATAGTAGTGTTTGTTGCAATTTACTTAGGAGTAATTTTCTTAATAGCTAGTAGTGCTATTTTAGCATTAAAACAATTAACAGAAAGTTCAGATAACAAAGAAAGATATATAATTTTAAGAAAAATTGGTGCAGATGAGAAAATGATTAACTCAGCACTATTCAGACAAATAGGAATATTCTTTTTAATACCACTTATATTTGCTATAATACATTCTATATTTGGAATACAATTTGGATTAACTATGTTATCTGGTTTGGCAGATAGTGAAGATTTACTTCCATCAATTATAGCAACTGTTATTATAATTGCAGTAGTATATGGTTTGTATTTCTGGGCAACATATAGTGGAAGCAAGAATATCATAAAAAATAATGATTAAATTCTATAACTTATACATCCTCTTAAATATATGTTATAGGTTTAATATAAAATCAGTGAAACATGGGGTCAGATTTAAATCTGTCCCCACGTTTCAATTTATATTCCAACATTTTCTATATGGATAAATCTTATTTTGGAAAAGAAATATTCTCCAATACTTTAGAGATCCCCCATTCTATTTAAACAGTAATATTTTATTATATGAAATTTTTTTAATATTGACAAAAATATTTTGTTAGTATAGAATGAAAAAAACGAAAGGGGATAAATAAAATGGAAAAAGACAAAAGAAACAGTAATATTTTTATAGTTGTTTTATTAGTTATTATTATTGTAATAGGAATTATACTAGCGTTAAAAATGACAAATATTATTAAAACTAAAGAAGAAACTCAAACGGCTGAAACAGATTATTACGAAGAAAATCAGAGAAGAACAAGTGAAGAAATAGTAGAAGAGTATAAAAAAGAGCAAGCGCAAAAAAAGACATTTTCAATTATATATAATGTAACATCAATTGTTATAGCATTTGTTGTAAGCTTAGGCATGAGTAAATTATATAAGAAACTGGGCTTACCAGGCTATATTGTAACATTTACACTTATATATCCAATATTAACTATTATTTCTGGCTTGCTGAATAGTGGATTTTTAAAATCAATTTTATCATTAGCATATAGCATTTTGGGAATATTGTCGATGTATCATTATTTCCAAGCCGTAGGAATGTCGGGGAAATGGGCTATTTTATTATTTGTTACAGCATTTATTTTCCCAATTGCACTTTCCACATTAATTACAGCACTCTTCATAGGTGGAATATCAAGCATGAAAGTAATAGGAGCCTTAACAACAGTTACATGTGTAGCGTTACTGATAATCTGGTATGTTGCATATGTTAAGTCCAATATTAAACTTGCTGAAATGTTTAATAAAAGCAAAGGATTTACCATCGCACTTTGCATATTACCATTTATATTCCAACCAGTGCTAGGATATAGTAAAAAAGATAATATATAACTATGAATAAAAGTGAAACATTGGGGATAGAGTTAAATCTGTCCCCGAGTTTCACTTTTATTCATGAAAATTTAAGAAATTCTCTATTGATAAATTCCCATAATCGTTATAAAATATTGTATAGATATTTGATTCTAAGACAGATTTCAAAGGATGTGATTTATTGAGACGAAGCAAAAGAATTGAAGAAGATGAAATACCAAAATCAGTTTTAAAAATGAAACAAGAGAAAGCAAAAAGAGAAGAGGCTGAAAAAAAGAATAATAGAAAGAAAAATAAAAGAAGTAAGAAAGAGGCAAATGTTAATAGCCAAGAAAAACCAAAAAAGAAAATAATTAAGAAAATTATTCTTATATTATTCTTAATAGCTTTGGTAGCATTAGGTATAGTTATGGCTATATCTGCATTTTCATGGAAAAATATAACTGAAGATATGTTTAATAATGAAAACTCAGTTGTTGTTGACACAAACGGAGATGTTATTGCTACTCTTGGAGTGGAACAGAAAAAACTTAAAATTGAGTATGAGGATATTCCAGATAATCTTGTTCATGCATATGTTGCTATTGAAGATGAAAGATTCTATTCTCATCATGGAGTAGATATTAAAAGAACAGGAGCTGCAATTTTAACATATATTACTCACTTTGGAAATTCTTCATTTGGTGGTAGCACTATAACACAGCAATTAGTTAAAAATTTAACAGGTGATTCATCAGATTCTGTTATGCGTAAAGTAAAAGAATGGTGGAAGGCTTTTTTACTAGAAAGTTATTTTTCTAAAGAAGAAATTTTAGAGATGTACCTAAATATTATATATGTTGGTCCAAATATATATGGGGTTCAAGCAGGATCAAGATATTATTTTGACAAAGACGCAGAGGACTTGTCTTTGGCAGAATGTGCATATTTGGCGGGTATAAATAATTCTCCAAATTCATATAACCCATTTGTGGATGATGATAATACTGAATTAATTACAAATAGAACAAATACCGTTTTACAAAAAATGTTAGAGCTCGGATATATTGAAGAAGATGAATATAATGAGGCTGTATCAGAAGTTAATAATGGCTTAGATTTTGACAAAGGAAAAATCGAAACAGAAAATCCTATTTATTCATATCATACAGATGCACTTATTACAGATATTGTTAGTGATTTGGCAGAAGAAAAGAATATATCTGAAACATTTGCTACAAACTACTTAAATATGGCAGGACTTACAATACATAGTACACAAAACTCAGATATACAAGATGATGTAGAAACTGAATTCTTAAAAAGACAATATATGCTAGATTCAGCTGATGGAGAAAGCACTTCTCAAGCTGCCATGGTTATTTTAGACCATGAAACAGGTAATGTGCTAGCATGTGTTGGAGGATTAGGAGAAAAGGTTACTTTTAGGGGACTAAACAGGGCAACACAAAGCTTGAGACAAACAGGTTCTTCAATAAAACCACTTGCAGTTTTGGCACCTGGAATTGACAAAAAAATATTTACTGCTTCTACTATATATGATGATGAAGAAAAGACATTTGAAAATGATTATGCTCCAGGAAATAATGCTGGATACTTAGGAGAAATAACGGTTAGAAGAGCATTGGAATCATCTCAAAATGTTCCATTTGTAGAAATGATGGAAGAAGTAACTCCTAAAAGAGCAATATCATATTTAGAAGATATGGGCATAACATCTTTAACTCAAGAAGATGAAAATTTAGCTTTAGCACTTGGAGGCTTGCAAAATGGAATAACACCATTAGAAATGGCTGGTGCATATGCAACAATTGCAAATGATGGTATTTATGTTGAACCTGTATTTTATACATCAATAACAGATAAAGATGGAAAAGTGGTTTTACAAGCAGAACAAGAAAGCCACAGAGTATTTTCAGCACAGGTTGCATATATTTTAAAAGAATTATTAAAACAGCCAGTTGAAGGAAATCATGGAACAGCAACATATTGTTCTATATCTGGCATAGATGTAGCAGCCAAAACTGGTACTACTGATGAAAACTATGATAAATGGCTTTGCGGTTTTACACCATATTACACAGCAGTAACTTGGTTTGGATTTGATGAAAACGAAAGTATATATTACTATAACCAAAATCCAGCAGGAATAATTTGGTCAAATGTTATGAGAAGGGTACATGATGGACTTACTAATGCAAGCTTTAGAGAGCCAAGCTGGATTACAACAGATATAATTTGTGCAGATACAGGAATGCTTGCTAAAACTGGATGTACAAATATATATGAAGAATATTTCTTGTGGGGAACAGAACCTGATGAATGTACAAAACATTCTGGAAGAAGAGTAACAGTTATTAATGATGAAGAAGAAACACCATCAACAAATGTGTATAGAGATGATGAGGAAGAATTAGAACTAGACCCTGATGATACAAAGCATATTGTTAGAGGAGAGACTGATGGTCAAGTAGAAAATGAAGTGAAAAACGAGATAGCAAATGAAATAATTGATAATGAAGTAAATGAAATTGTGGCAAATGAAGAAGAACCAGAAGCTGAAGCCAATACAATAACAAATCCTTCTGTAAATAACACAGTGGTAGATGATGAGCCTGAAAACGACAATAATGCTAATCAAAATACAGCAGGTGAGCCGCCTACAGATGTATCAGGAGATAATAATAGGAATGAAGTAACTCGGAGGCGGACAAAATGAACCACATTCGGATTCCGGAAACACAGATTCTGGAAATAATTCACAGCAAGGAAGCGGAACAACAAGTCCAGACGATTCTGAATCAAATGGAAGTACAACATCTAATACTATGTAGAAAAAGATACTATTGAAATATTTTAGGAGTATATAGGAAACAATGAATACAGACAAAGTTGAAAAAATACATAATATAATTAGAAAAACAATAGAGACGATAAAAGCTATACCAATAAAAGTAAAGATAATTTGTGCAATTATATTAATTTTAATAATAGCAATTATATCTATTTCAATAATTATGAAGAATGAAGAAAGCAAACAAAAATACGAAATCTATGACGGAAGCAATTTAGATGAAGAAAAGTATCCTGGATATAAATCGTTAATAGATAACTTGCAAGCTAGTCATCCAAACTGGACCTTTACATTATTTTATACCAGACTGAACTGGGATGAGGTGATTTCGAATGAAGGACATTCAGATTTTAGAAGTTCGCAATTAAACTTAATCCCAGATTCTTCTGAATATCCAGAAGAATGGAGATGCGAAATATGTGGAGACAAAAAATATGATAATGGAACATGGCTTTGTGCTTCAAACACTGCAATAGAGCATCAAATGGATCCTAGAAATATTTTGAATGAAGATAATATATTTCAATTAGCAGAATTGAAATATACTGAAGGAGCCCAAACAGTAGATGGAATAAAATCACTAACAGAAGGAACTTTTTTAGAAGGAGATAGTATTGCTCAAGCTCTAATACAAGCAGGGCAAAATGCAAATCTAGATGCGTATTTTATCACTTCAAGATTAATACAAGAGCAGGGAAGAAGCGGAACTGTATTATCAAGAGGATATGAATACAATGGAGTTGTAGTGTATAATCCATTTAATATAAATGCAACAGGTAATTCAAGTAATGAAATAATAGAAAATGCAGCACGTTATGCATTTGAACAAGGATGGGATAGCTTAGAAAAAGCTTTAATTGGCGGAGTGAATTTTGTTAGAAGCGGTTACATTGATGTTGGACAAAACACATTATATTTACAAAAATTTGATGTTGTAAATCAAGATGGAGAATTATATACACATCAATATATGCAAAATTTATTAGCACCAGAGTCAGAAGCAGATAATATGAAAGCAATATATGAAGCATCTAATACGGTTAATGCCGAACTGAATTTTATAATACCATTATATGAAAATATGCCAGTGAAGATTTCTGAATAACAAAATTCTAAAAAAAACTACACAAAACAATAAAAGTATGATAAAATAAAACTGTATGAAAAAATAAAAAAAGGAGGAATTAATCATGTCAGGACACAGTAAATGGCATAACATTGAAAATTCTTTCCTTACAGCCCCAACGGTTTTAGAAAACAAATATGTGCTTTTGGCACAATTTTGGCACAATTCGTTCAACAAAGAACTACAAAGAACAATAATTAAAATGATTAATATAGAAAAAAAGTAAACCATAATCTTTAT
>CAMMVE010000021.1 GCA_946500265.1 uncultured Clostridium sp. | reverse complement strand
TTTTGGATGCTGGTGGTTTTTCATTATGACCATGCGCTAGCATTTAGTACAATTGACATCATTAGTTATAAAACCTATTTCATATCCATTTTGCAATTCTTTGAAAAAATATTCATCCAAATTGAAATCCCAATCTGGAACATTCGTATATCCTTTAGGATAATTTTTAGTATACGGTGCAAATAAAATTATCTCATCAACACCATTACTTGCTAAAACATAACTTTCATTTGTTTTAGGATTATATAAAATAAAATCAATTGCCTTATCTTCATTTTCTATGTTTTCTGTCAAATAAGATTCTATGCTTGTCTTTATTTTATTTATTATTTTTTCCATAACTATCTTCCTCTTTCATTAATTTTATTTTTCTTATTTTCAAGTAAATCAGCAATTTTATCTACTTGAACATTATCATTCACAAAAGTATTGTAATCAATAAAGTCATTAGGATACTTATCTCCTAACTCTATTTTTTTGTTAGTTATCATTGTTCCTATTCTATTTACAATAAAATGTTTTTCAATACTCGCAATATCTCGCCCATCATCACTATCTCGCAAATCATAACAATATAATCCTAATTCTTCTAATCTTTGTTTTGATTCATTTGACTTTATTCCAGAAACAATAAATTTAATTTTATTTTCCAAACTAACACCTCCTATAGTCCCATCATTTCTCTTACTACTCTATCTGATAATTTAATCGTTCCTACTAAAACAAGCATATTAAATATCAGTTCTCCAATATATTTCCATACTTGTGTAACTGCTGCTGCATTTGTATCAACAACTGGTGGACTCGAAGCAAATAATGAAAAAATTATACATGCCAAAACAATTATTGCTCCTTCCAGGCATACAGCACAGTATGATTTTATGAAACTTTTCCCTACTTGTTGTGTTGGCTCTCCAGCAAAAGTTGATAAAGGTATTGGAGCAATGGCAGTATATAAATATAATTTAAAAAATCTACCATAAACAGTCATAATCATAATGAATGATAAAACCGTTATAAGTAGTCCTCCTATCAGCGTCACAGCCCATAAAGGAATGGATTCGAAAAAACCACACTTTTCAACTGCTGTTATAATCTCTTGTGGCAATGTTGTAGAACTAACACTTCCAAAACCTGCTGCTTTCATAATCGTTGATATTATGCCTTGTACAATTTTAAATATAGATAATAATAAGTCCATTCCATAAGTTACTACAATTTTTGCAATTGCAAATCTAATAAATAACTTCAAAGCATGTTCTGGCTTTTTTACTTCTGTAAGTGATCCACAAGTTTTCATTACTCCCACTACAAAAAATAAAACTAATAGTGCTAATCCAACTGCTTGAACTGCACCATATATATTTTGTATTACTGTCCATATTGTTCCACCTTTAAAGGTTTCTGGTGTTTGCGTTACTAATTGCCATATTTCTCCCAATTTAGAGTTCCAAGTTTCTAGTGCATTTTGTAAATTTTGCACTACCCAATTATCACTCAATATTAACACCTCCTAAAAATAGTTAGAGGCAAGTAATGCTTGCCTCTCATTCAATAACTTAACCTGTAATCATATTTAAAATTTCTTTGGCAAAAGTTATAATTATACCACCTGCTACTGTCAAAAAACCATTTGCTCTTTGACTAGGGTCATGACTTTTTAATGAAAGACCAACCTGAACTATACCAAAACCAAGTAAAATCATTCCTATTGCTCTAATTAGTCCAAAGATAAAATTAGACAAATTATTAACTACAGCCATTGGATCATCTGCAGCAAGTACTGTTAGACTTGTTCCAAAAGTCAAAGTAAAAAGACTTATACCTAATGTATAAGCCTTAAACATCTTTCTTCCCTTATCACTCATTTTTAATTTGTTTTTCTTTTCCATATATTTATTCTCCTTCTTTTTTAAAGTAATCTTCAATTTCTTCTGAAGATAACAATTCATATTCGTCTGCTATATCTTCAACTTTTGTAAAATCATACGCATTTATATTTTCATCAAAACTTATTGAAGCAATAGCATTTTCTGTGCCTCCATATGAATAAGGCTTTTCTTTTCCATCAGTTGTATATATAACATTAGGATGTTTTAAAATATCATATTTAAAATCCATTATAGGTCGTTCTCCTCTGATAAATAATAAAGCATACTTATTGTCTAGTAATCTTACTTCGTCTGGAGTCATTAATTCTCTACCACTTATTTGATAATTAGTAGAATAATTTCCACTTCTACCACTACTTTTTCCATAAGTATTTGTATCTATTGTTTCTTTACCTAATAATTCTGAAACATATTTATGAGTTGATTGTTCATTACCACCTAAGTATAAAAATTCATCACAATTTCCAACTATGCTTTCCCATTGTTTTTCAAACAGAGCTTTTAACTGAGCTAAGTTTTGTAAAATTATAGATACTGAAACTTCTCTACTTCTCATAACAGATAAAATCTTGTCAAAGTCATCTGGCAGACTTACATTTGCAAATTCATCCATAACAAAATGAACGTGTACTGGTAAACTGCCACCATATTTATGATCTGCTAAAAGAAAAAGTTGTTGAAACAATTGAGTATATAAAATACTTACTAAAAAATTAAAACTTGTATCATTGTCTGGAATTAATGCAAATAATGCCACTTTCTTTTCGCCTAATGATGGTAAATCTAATTCGTCTGTTATAGTTAATGAAGCCAAACTCTCTAAATTAAATTTTTCAAGTCTTGATGCTAAAGTTATTTGAATCGACTTAAGCGTTTTTGCACTCCCACTATGATAGTCCCTATAATATTTCAATGCTATATGTTCTGGGTTTTTACTTTCTAATCTATTAAACAAAACATCTAGTGGACTTATATAAGTATCATCATCTTCATGAACTTCTCCAGCTCTTAATAATTCCATAACCATTGGAAAATTCTGTTCTTCTTCTGGTGCTTCATATTTAAGATAAAATACTAAAGCTAGTAAAAGCATTGACGCTGCAGTATCCCAAAAAGGATCATTTGAAGATGAACCTTTTGGAGTAGTTGCTTTAAATAAATTCGTTACCAATTTTTGAACATCATTATCACTTTTTAAATATACAAATGGATTATAGCAATGGCTTTTTTCCATATTAATTAAATCTAATATTTTAACTTCATATCCTTGTTTTTCTAATAAATATCCTAAATCTCTTACAATTTCTCCTTTTGGGTCAAGAATTACAAAAGAAGTATTTGATTGCATTATATTTGGTTTACAATAAAACCTCGTTTTACCTGCACCACTACCTCCACATACTAAAACATTTAGATTTCTTCTATGTTTTTTTCCATTAAGTCCTAATGACACATTTTGAGTTAATATTTTATTATTCGAAATAGGTTTTTGCTCATATTTTTTGTTTATTACATTTGCAATACCCCATTTTGCACTTCCATGTTCTTCTCTCCTACGATAATTCTTCTTTAAAGATATATAAATTCCAATTCCCATTAAATAGCATAAAATCATAGTAAAAACCACTTTTAAACTATTGTTGCACCAATAAATAGAAAAAGGACTCTCCATTAAGTTTGGAAAGTCCTTAATTATTTGTGGTAAACCTCCACTAAGTGAAGGGGCAATTAGTAATGATATCCATGTTGTAGGAATTAAGCCTAAAAAGTAAACCCACTTCGGTATATTATCTCTATTATTCATTATCTACATTCAAATATCCTTAAATGTCTTTTTTTAAATGGGGTATCAATTACACGAGTTAAAACTTCATCAATAAATGTCGTATCTTCGCTTAATGCAATTTTATTATTACGCATTTCATTTAAAGCATTTACAATAAGCCCTACTTCATACCTGTCAAAGGCTAGTATTTTTACTTCTTCTTTCACTTAAAAACCTCCTATCTTTCTAAATCATTTGTTTTTGCTTTTTTAGATATATTTTCAAAATGTTGGCTCATCCTCATATTTATATCTTCCATAGCACTTCTCATTGTTGCTAGTTCACTTCTAATTTCGTTAGAATTCATATTTTTTAAACTATCTGGTATAACATCAAAATTAAAAGTTGAAACATCAATATTGTATTTCTTACATAACATATAAGAAATACATTTACATTTAAAATTATCTAAACTTGGATTTTCTGTTTCTTCTAGTGTTGCCATTGCAAGTTCTTCTGATAATTCTTTAAATATGTTTTTGGTTTCACAACCTCTTTTGACATATAAAATATTATCTTGTTTATTCCACTTTGCTACTCTATCCATTTCTGGTATTTCATCCACAACTTTTATATTAATAGGACAATCTTTTAAAAGAGCCGTTAGTTTGACCTTATCATCATAATCATTAAATTTATTATTTTGAGTAAGTGTAGTTTGTGATACATCAAACATTTTCTTCGGATTATAATAAATTGCTTGTGTACCATTATTTCTTGTATATGATTCTCCTGGTTCTAAAACAATAATACTGCTTTCATTCTTTTTTATAAATGCTCCAGCTTCTTTCCAATCTGAAAATTCTTTTAATTGTGTAGCATTTGGCATTTGTGCAGTTATCAATAGAGCATTACCTACAGAATATTTATTCATTCTGCTTTGAACATCTAAATATGTTTTAAATTTTCCTGAATCATTTACTATTTCTGTAGCAGTTTTTTCTATTAAATCAAAAGCAGTTTTTCTTTCTTCTTGCTTTTTCTTAACCCATTCTGATTTATCAAATTTCTTAGTTTGATTATTAGGATTGGCTTCTGAAACAATATTATCAATATTATCCATAATACTTACCCTCTTTCTTTTATTTTTTTCTTCTTATTTTTATGTTGTTTATGTTTTATTTTATTAACTTTATTTTTTTCTTTTGAAAACTCAGATTTACCTAAATTAGTTTTAGCTTGTTCTTCTTTGATTTTCTTTATCTCTTCTCTAACACTAGGCTTTTGTAATTTAGTACCCAGATCTGATTTGTTTTTGCTCTTTGAGATAGGCTCTGATAGAGGGCTTTTTTCCATCTTTGCCACTTGGGGGTTTAATGGTTCTTTTTCTTCTTTAACAAGTGGTTTAGTTAAAATATCATCTACAAGTTTTTCCTCTATACTTTTAACAACAATATCATTTTCTTTGCTATCTTTTGATTTTCGAACATCATTTTTAATAGAGGCTGTATCTATCGTTGCAAATTTAAATCTTTCAACTATACGATTAATTTTGCTAGCGTCTTCTGCTCTCACCATTATATCCACCATTCCATCAACACTTTTTTCCTTACCTTTCAAAGCACAAAATAAAACACCATATCTTTTTGCTTCTTGAGTAAATTTTCTGAAGTTTTCTTCTTTAACTGTAAAAACTTTTAATTCTTTGCCACTTTTTATCATATTAGTTAGTCTTGTCTTTCCTTTTGTTTGACTATTATCTTTCATAATAGCATAAATAAGTGCAGCTACATTTTTCGCACCACTTCCTGTTATTCTTGTTGCAACTTCAAAACCTTGCAAACTCATTCTAACAATTGACTCAGCAGCATCACCTGATGTGTTCATTGTTCTTATCCTCCTTTCCTTGTTCTTTTTCGGCTTGAGATAATTTTTCTTCTATCTCTTTACTTCTTTTAAGAATATCATCACATAAAATCACCTCCTCTCGTATTGGTTTTAATTCTTCATTTATTTTTTCTATTTGATTAGACAACATTTTTTTCTCATCCAAATCATTTGACTTTTTGTGTTTGTACCAGAGTTTATATCTTTCATCAGTTAGCTCTTTTAATTTCTTTTCTTTTTCCTCTTTAAAGCAAAAAAACTGCTCATTAGTTTTTAAATCATAACTAACGAGCAGTTTTGCTTCATTTGATATTTTATCCATCTTCTTTATATCTGCACGAATCTCAGCAGATATTCTTTGCCTCGGATACTTTATAGGAAATACTTTTAACAAATAGCAATAGTGCAAATATAAACCATAAAATCCTTTGTATTTTGGTTTAATATAATTCTTTTTATCTACTTCATATTTTGTATTACCAAACACTTCAATAAAAGGTATTCTTGGTGCAAAAGTTGTTTCAATTCTTTCATTAATTTTTGCAATTGAATACTCATCACCAAAATACCTTTCAATTCTTATATTTTTCTTATAACCTTTTCTTCTTATACTTATTTTGTCATATCTAACCATTACTTCATAATCCATAGCTTTCATTAAATTACAAAAATCTTTATAATCATAAGCCTGTTCTATTGCTCTATCCAAATCTTCTTTTGCTTTTGAATAATAATTATTTTTTTCAAAATTACCTTTTTGGTAATTAGCGTAATTGATTTTACTTCTTTTACATGATTTTTCTTTTAATTTAGATAAGCCATATTCTTCACAAATTGAGTCTGATATTTTACGTAATTCTGCATAAGTTTCTCTTTTATCATAATATCTTTTTCCATCAACAAAAGAAACCGAATTAATAACAAAGTGATTATGATAATGTTTTGTATTTAAATGAGTAGAAACAACTACTTCAAACCTATCTCCCCACATTTCTTCTGCTAATTTAATACCAATTTCATGTGCTAATTCTGGAGTGACTTCTCCTTCTTTAAAAGATTGAAAAGCATGAAATCCTAAAATACCTTTTGTTTTATGAAATCTTTCTTTTGTAATTAGCATTTCCTCTAATGCTCTATCACTACTACAATTTATTCCTGTAACATAAAATTGCTTTTCTGTTTTATAATCTGCCTCAACATATTCTATTACATTATGAAGATTACAATATGGTTCTTTCGAATACTCCATGTTATTTGTTTTTTCTATATTCGTTGTATATTTTAGAACATTGTCTAATCTTGATCCGATTTTCCAAATTCCTGTAGTTGCCATTTAAAGCTCCTTTCAATAAAAAAAAGAGCAAATCATTTGAGATTCACTCTACATACTTTTCTTTCGTGTCTATATCATGTTCATTTATATCACAGTACAGGCAATTTATTACTTTAATTTTTTTAAAATTATTTTTCTCAACTTTTTGACATTATTAAAAGTTTTGTTTACATTATCTAAATTTTCACTTATATATTTATCACACATCATCTCTGCATATTCTTCAGTTAAACTATTGTCAATTAAATATTCATTTTCAACACCATTTTCATCTATTTGTACTTCAATATTATTTGAACTATATGGACTATACCTATCATAAATATTAGTAATATTATCAACATTCTTCTTGATGTCCTCAACTATTTTTTGGTAAATACTATACATTTTTTCGTCTTCTTCAAATATTATTTTATATTCTTTCAGTTCATTATAAAAAGATTTCTCAAAATATTTATTAGGATTGCCATTTGCCTTTTCAATAACTTTTAAAAAGTCATAATACTTATCTCTTAAATAACTGAGTTTATCAAGTTTTTTATTAGTTCTTACTTCAAAGAAAGTTAAAATTATAGATACCATTAGTGATATAATACTAATAATTAGACTAACAATTTCCATTTCAATCACCTATATTATATATTTTTTTATATAAAAAAACAGTCTTATATTAACGACTATTTTCTTAACTATCTATTCATCAGTATGATAAACAGAACAGTAAAATGGTTTAATATAATGCGTATCTCGCATTACAGACATATACTATCATAATTTTAGAATATTTTCTATAGTTTTACTCTTTTTTTGGCAATAAATATTCTTTTTTTAGTTCAATTATTAAATCATTTAATACATCAAATTGTTTCTTGCAAGTAAGTTCATCTAGCCTTCCTGTATCATTTGCTATTCTTGCAATTTGATTAATATTATTTCCAACGGCTCTTATTTGTTTTATTGCGTCATAAAAATCTCTTGGTGGTTTTTCTCTTGGCTCATATCCTATTGCTCTGCTTCTTATATAATCCGATAAATTCAAGCCAACTTTTTCTGCACGAAATTTAATTTCTTTATATTCTTCATAAGTGGTACGAAACACGATTTGTTTTTCTCTAACTCGCATTACTCATATCTCCTTATTTATTAATTATCTTTTTTAATTCTTTAATTTTTTGATATTGCAAAAAGTTTGATACAGATAATCCACCTATCATTAAACCTAATGCAAAAAATAATAATTCACTCATTCTAATTAATACCTCTCTTTCTTTTATGGGGATTGGGGTCTAGCCCCACATTGGAATTTGTGGCTATACAAATTCAGTGCTGGCTAGACAATTAAATATTATTCTTCTAGTATGCAGTTACCACAAACTGGACATAAATAAATACAATCCTCTGGACAATTTGTATCATTATTATCCTCAAATTCTTCATTATAATCAGTATTATTCATATCTTCTGTTCCATCATTTTCTTCACATAATTGCCCTGCTTTTTCATAGTTTTCTATTATATTTTTATCCAAATCCTTTATATTTTTTACTGCTCCAATTAATAAATTTTTCTTAGACAAACTGAAATCAATCAACTGGTTTTCACACACAAAATCAAAAGCAATTCTGATTGCTTCGCCTTCACTTCTTGCATGAACTTTGAATATATTTTCTTCATCCTGTTTAAAAATAACATAGAATAATTGGTCAAAATCAACATTCCATACACCAGCATCATCTAATAGATTCATCATATCAATTTCTAGTTCCTTACATAATTTTGCTAATATTAGAAAAGAAAAATTAGGACGCATACCATTTTCTATTCGTGATATTTCAGCATGGCTTACACCAACAATCTCTCCCAATTCTCTTGTAGAATACCCTTTTTCTTCTCTCTTTTCTTTTATAATTTCTGCTAATTTTAAATAATTATATTTCATATTTACCTCACTCTTTCATAATTTTTTTTATAATTTATTCCTTTTTGAAAACATAAAAAGTCATTGATATCTTTGCCAAGTTGTGGTGGATCATCAATGACTTCATATTGTTTTGGAAGAATAGTTTTCAACGCCAATGTTGCTAATCTTCCTGCATTATCATTGTCTAAATGCAAATATATTTTTTTAACATTTTGGTGTTGGTTCAAATAATAATTTAATGCTAATGGTATCTTACTTTCATCCAGTTTTTTGGCTGGTTGATATACTCCAGATAAAGCCAAAAGATTAGTATTATACCATTCTTTATTATTATTTTTTAATAATGTTGCATAAGATAATAAGTCTATAGCACTTTCAAATAAATGAACCTCGTCATTACTTTCCAATGATTCTAATTTGAACGAAAATGCCTTATGACTTCCATAAGCATCATGCATATATCTGCTTGAGTTTGTTGCTCTAATACCTGCATACCTAGGCACATTATTTTTGTCATATCCAACAAATACAACATTATTGTATTGATATTGCTGATATATTAAATTATTATCTATGCACTCTTTTATAATATCAATATCAATGCCTCTTCCTGTTAAATAGTTAATAACCTTATTGTTATTTACAGCTCTTTTTGGTAATATTACATTAATATTTTTTACTTTTTCTTTTTGCTTGTATATTGTTGGTGGTCTATCATTTGAATATCCAAGTATTGTTTCTACGGCTTGAATAAAATTATATTCTTTTACTCTTATAAGATATTCTAAAGCACTTTTACCACCAATTCCACGCGAAAACCAATACCACATTCCATTACTTATTTTTAAACTATCATGTGTTTTAGTCATATAAGTATCTCTACAAAAATGAACTAATTCTTCTGGTTCATAATTTGCTAAATAAGTATATAAATCCATTTGTTTAGCCTTTTGGATTTCTTCTGGTGTGTAATATGCCACATTAAATCAACTACCTTTCTCTTGATTTGTTTTTATTTTTTTCATGTTGCTCTTTTAAAAATTCAAGTGTCTCTTCTACACTACATTCTAAAGGTTCGTGAACCCCTCCATCATAATCCATCCAACCTTGATATAATTCTTCTAAAGGATTTTTTGTTTTGTTTAATATTTTTAATTCAGATAAATCATAATTATTAATTTCTGGATAAAACATTTCCTTTAGCTCTTCTTTCATAACTTTTTCATAAGATTTACTTATTATTTCTTCTGGTGTTTTTGTTTTTAAATCTTCTATAAATTCATTGTATTCTTTTTCTAACTTATCATATAATTCTTCTTTCAAATTCATTTTATATTGTCCTCCTTAACAAATATAGCGACCTAGTTTTCACTAGAATCGCTATTACTTTTTTTATCAAAAATATTTATTTCATTAAATAATTGAAACATAAATTTTGCTCCAGCATAAAATACTCTTTTATTTTCCATTAAATCTCTTTTTGAATGAAATTTAATATATTTTATTAATTTTTCTACCTCTTCTTTTGATAATTCATTTGCCTTCTCATTCTCAATTACTAATTGAATTTTTGGATTGTTATTTATTATATTAGAGCATATTTCTCCATAGCTTTTATATTCTTCGTCCTTTTCTAATAAAACACATTCATTATTAAAATAATTCCAAAAAACCTCATCAAATATTGTTTCTTCTATTTTTTCAAAGTTCATAATTAATACCTCCTACTCCAATAGACTATCACATTTTTTTAATGCATTAAATTGTGCGATTTTTTATTTCTTATAATGTTTATAGTTTATTCTCATAAGTCAACTTCACATAAGTTTGAATATCAATTATATCTCTATCTGTATCAATATACTTAAATATTTTAGAATCCAAATAATCATATAATTTTTTTAATAATTCATTAACCTTTTTATCTTCTATATCTCCTTTACAATAAATATTTTTCACAAACTCATAAATCATTATTTCATCAAATCTAACCTTATTAATAGAAATATTGTTACTAATTTTATTCATAAATACTTTCTCTCCTTACAAAATACATTGTAAATTAAAGTATATTAATTTTCAAATGTGTAACTTTATCTGTCATATTCTTTACTCTTATTTTCAGAATTTTCTGGTATATCTAATCCATCATCAATTATTTCTTTATCGTTTTTATTAAGGTTTAACTGGATATTTAATTCGTCTAATCTCTTAGATTTCTGTTTTAATTCTTCCTCTTGTGGAAAAGGTCTTTGAGTTTCCAATTTAGCATTTTCAAATTGTTTTCTAGTTTCTGCTAAATCATTTTTTGACTTTTCTAATTTATTTTTTATATTTCCAAGTGTATTGTCTATACGAGTAATATTACCCAACAGATCACTTCCAAGTGCTAAATTATAAGATAGTTTATTTTTTAAATCCAGATGAAAAGTTCTATCAAAAGTATCGAAACTTAATATCATTTTAAATCCTTTGTACACCCCAATTTCTATTGGTTCTTTACATGTCATAGATTTACACATATTAATTATCTTTTGCCCTGCTTCTTTCTTTTCTAATACCTTTTTTTCATCAATTATCATTCCTTGAAAGTTCTCAGTATTATCAGTATTATCATTTAAATGTTCTATATCATCTTCAATATTTTGGACTCGTATTTCTAATCTTTTTATTTCATTCGGATAATATTTTATAACTTTATCTTCCATTGCATATATATTGCTTAAATGTGTCTGCTTTAGCAATTTTAATTTTGCAACTTGTGTATCAAGTTCTGTCTTTTCTATTATCAAAGGATTACCAGCAGCTAATGCTTTTATCTCTGCATATGATAATGCAGTTTCATCTATATCTTCTGCAAATCTAACAGGTGTTTTTGAAGTCATTATCTGAGCAATAAATCTTTGTTTATTTTCTACCAATTGATATAAATACGCATCAAAAGTTCCTTCTGTTACATATCTATATATGTCTACTTCTGGATTCATATTTCCTTGTCTTATTATTCTACCAGAACGCTGTATTAAGTCACTCGGTCTCCAAGGGCAATCTAAATCGTGAAGTGCAATAAGTCTATCTTGACAATTAGTTCCTGCTCCCATTTTTTGCGTACTTCCCATTAATACCCTCACTTGTCCTTTACGAACCTTATTAAATAACTCTTGTTTTCTCACATCAGTATTAGCCTCATGAATAAATACAATCTCTTCTTTTGGAACACCTCTTTCAATTAATTTGTCTTTTAAATCATCATACACATTAAATTCCCCATTGTTATGTGGTGTTGATAAATCACAAAATACCAATTGAGCAGATTTATTTTCTTTTGTTTTATTCCAAATATCATATATATTATTTGCACAAGTTGAAACTTTACTTTTTTCAAAATCGTCTAGCATTCCGTTCATAAGTCTTTGATCTAATGCTAGTTTTCTACCATCATTTGTTATTTTTAACATATTATCCAATTTGGAATCTATCATTTTATCTCTAACTCTTTCAGCTCTATTAGCAAGTTCTTCAACTAAGTATTTTTGAATTTCACTAGGCTCTACAACAATGTTATGATAGTTTGCTTTAGGCACAGGCAAATTAAGCATATCAGCAGTTTGAATATCGGCAACTTCTTTAAACATAGCCATCAACTCTGGTAGATTATAAAATTTTGCAAATCTTGTTTTTGCTCTATATCCTGTTCCTTCTGGGGATAGTTCTATAGCAGTTACTGTTTCTCCAAAGGTGCTTGCCCATGCATCAAATTGTTGTAAATTTCTTTTTGCTAGTTCATTGTATTGTAAATATCTTTGCATAGTATAAAGTTCTACCATTGAATTTGAAATTGGTGTACCTGTTGCAAATATAACGCCTTTACCACCAGTTATTTCATCTAAATATCTGCATTTCATATAAAGGTCAGATGATTTTTGTGCTTCTGTTTGAGCAATTCCTCCAACATTTCTCATTTTAGTATAAAGATACAAATTTTTATAATTATGTGCCTCATCTACAAAAATTCTATCGACTCCTAATTCTTCAAAAGTAACAACATCATCTTTCCTTGAAGTGTCATTTAATTTAGCTAATTTTGTTTCTAGTGACTTTTTAGTTTTCATCATCTGCTTAATAGAAAATTTTTCACCATTATTTCTTTTTAACTCTTCTATTCCTCTTGTTATATCCTCTATTTCTCTTCTTATCAGTTCAATTTGTCTTTCAACTGACATTGGTATTTTTTCAAATTGAGAATGAGATATTATTACAGCATCATAATCTCCAGTTGCTATTCTAGAACAGAATTTTTTTCGATTGGCAGTTTCAAAATCTTTCTTAGTTGTCACTAAAATGTTAGCACTCGGATAAAGTTGTAGAAATTCTTGTCCAAATTGTTCTACTATATGATTAGGCACTACAAATAAACTTTTATTACATAATCCTAGTCTTTTAGATTCCATTGCAGCAGCAACCATTTCAAAAGTTTTACCTGCTCCAACTTCATGTGCAAGTAAAGTATTTCCACCATACAATATCCTTGCAATAGCATTTATTTGATGTGTTCTTAATGTTATTTCTGGATTCATTCCATCAAAAGAAATATGAGAGCCATCATATTCACGAGGTCTTATAGAATTGAATTGCTCATTATATTTTTTTACTAACCTTTCACGTCTTTCAGGATTTTTCCATATCCATTCATTAAAAGCATTTTTTATTATTTCTTGTTTTGCCTGAGCAATAGCTGTTTCCTTTTTATTTAATTCTGCTACTTTTCTTCCATTTTCATCTTCTTTATAATCATATATCCTTGTATCTTTCAGGTTCAAAGTATCCTCAATTATTTTATAAGCATTTGCTCTTTGAGTTCCATAAGTGTTATAGGACTTAACATTATATTTATCATAATTTTTTCCTTCAATATTCCATTCTGACGTGCTAACCATATAGTGAACCTTTATATTTCTTGATACATTCCATGATGGTTGTAATAAAAAGTCAATGAAATCTTTTATATCACTTTCTGGTATCCAAGTTGAACCTAATCTGACGCTTATCTCACTAGCTGATAAATCAATTGGTTGTACTTTTCTTAAATATTTTACATTAATATTATATTTTTCATCATTTATTGCATATTGTTCTGCAATTTTTAATTTTTCTCTTACATTTCCACTTAAATACTCATCAGCAGTAACATATTTTTCCTCACCAGGAACTTTAAATATTTCTCCCTCCAAATCAGATAATATTTTTTCTTCATCCATTTTACAAAGATCTTTAATAAATGAAATATCAACTCTTGCCTTTTCTGCAATAGACACTATTAAAGCATCTATTGCTGTATCTACTTCTGTTACTTTTTCCTTAGGTCTAATTGTTCTTTTGCTAAACATATCTGCTTTTCGAGAAAGATTACCATTTTCATCTAAAATCTCTAAAGAACACAATAAATAATAACTTGAGTCATTAGAAAAAGCAGAGTTGTTTCCTCTGCTATTAATTAGTCCATATTTTTTTGTAAAATCGTCGTATAAACGATTTAATCTTATTTGTTGATATTTGATATCATCTTCTGGAAAATCATCAGTCTGATACTCTATTAAGGTTCTTACACAATCTCTAATTTCTATTAAACCTCTTATCCTATTTTGAGTAGTCTGAGCAAAATCCTGAGGATACATTCTACTATTTTCTCTAAAATATATTTGACCATCCTTTAAAGCATATGAAAAATTCTTAACATTATAATCTGCAGGAATTGATAAATCTTCCTCTTCTATATCTTCTACTTCATATTCATTAATTTCAGCGTGTATCTTTGGTATTGCATCATTCAATCTATCTTTAAGTGAAATACTTTCATCTGAAATACAGGCACTATCCATACCAAAACGACCACTAACCATTTGCATATTTCCCATAATCATATCTGGATTATCTATAAAATATTTATTCATCTTAATACCATTTTCATCAGTATCAAGATATACCCAGTCAGGTTCAATATCTACCACAGATTCTCTTTTTTGTAAAAATATAATATCAGATGTCACTTCTGTTCCTGCAGCAGCTTTAAATGTGTCATTAGGTAATCTTATTGCACCAAGTAGGTTAGCTCTTTGAGCTAAATATCTTCTAACGCTAGGATTTTCTTTATCCATTGTGCCTTTACTTGTTATAAATGCAATAACTCCTCCTGGTCTTATTTTATCCAATGTTTTTGCAAAAAAATAATCGTGTATTAAAAAATTATATTTATCATATTTTTTATCTAAAACTTTAAATTCACCAAATGGCACATTTCCGATGGCAACATCAAAAAAACTATTAGGCAAATTGGTATTTTCATAACCTTGAACTACGATACTAGACTTTTGATATAGTTGTTTTGCAATTCTTCCACTAATATTATCCAATTCTATACCATATATTTTACAATCATTTAAAGTATTAGGACACATACCAATGAAATTTCCTATACCACAACTTGGTTCTAGAATATTTCCTGTTTTTAGTCCCATATTTTCTAATGCTTTATACATTGCTTTTATAACTATTGGAGGAGTATAAAATGCAGTTAATGTTGATTCCTGTGCTTGATTATATTCTGATTCATCGAGAATATTTTTTAGAATATGATGTTCATTACTCCATGACAAGTTGTTTTCTTCAAATGCCATTGATAGTCCACCCCAACCAACATATTTTGATAAAATATCTTGTTCTTCTTTTGTTGCCAATCTATTTTCTTCTTCACATTTTTTTAATATTTTTATTGCTTCAATATTATTATTAAATCTATTTTTAGGTGTATCAACACCTAAATTGTCGTCAGTAATTTTATACTGATTTCTATCCTTCGTGCTTATTTCTGGATAAGTATCAAAAGTCGTAGATTGTTTTATCTTCTTTTTTTCAAATTGAGGAATTATTTTTTCTTCAGTTTTATCTTCAATTGCTATTGGTTCTTCAATTTCTTCAATCTCTAACTTTTTTGTTTCTTCTAATACATTTTCTCTTTTTATAAGATGGTCATTTGATGGAGTTTCTTTTATTTTTCTATCAAATTCTTCTTTTGATATCTCCCTATTAAATAATGGATAACGATAATCATAAAGTAAAATATTTGTAATTCCAATATCTAATATTTCATACTCATCTGCACCTAAATAAACCTTATCTCCTAAATGATATTCATATTTTACTGGTAATTCTTCAGTACTTTTAGATAATTCATTTACTTTTAAATCAAATTCTCTTTCCTCTTCTTTTTTATCTAGCCACTTAGGATATTCTTCCAATTCCCTTGAATTCAGGTATCTATTTTCTTTAATTAATTCTTTTATTCTCTTTTCAATATAATTCCATTTAAATAGTTGTTTTGTTGCACTAGCCCCAAAATAACCTCTATAAAATGTTATTCCCTTAGCATTATGATCTTCTCCAATACCAGAGCCACTAATTGTATAAGAAGAACCTCCTATTCCATACATACTTTTTAAAAATTCTTGGTTTGACTTAGAAGAAAGACTTTTATTAAATTCTTCATATATTAAATATTTTGTTTCTGCACTTCTTTCAGTTAAATATCTATCAACAAACTCTTGAGTGAACTCTAAATCTATTGGAACATTCTCTTCATAATTATCAACCAAAGTTAATTGTTCTGTTACAGATTTTAAAGGCTCTATTCTATCGTTTAATTGATTTAAAAGTATCATAGATTCAATATGATTTATCAAATCATTCCATTCGACAAAGCTTTCTGTATTTCTTGATAAGAAATTCCCTTTCCAAAAGAGCATTCCATTATTGAATGTTTTATAGCCATACATTTCATCATCAATCATTATTTCTGTGTAATCATTATTGAATAAATTTTTCAAATATTGTAGTCTTTCATCTGTATCTTTTACATTATTAAAATAATCTCTAATGCTACTATTTTTTTCTTTTTTATGAGGAGATTTTGCAATAATTTGATTGATTTTTTCGTCTACTACAACATAAAAAGAACGATTTGATTCGTCCTTTTCATAATTATTTAAGTATAGATTAGTTCGTTTATCACTATCTCTTCGGCTGATGCTTTCAAGTTGTTCATTAGTGCTACCCATTTCATTTGATTTGTTTGTTTCAATGATTCGGTCACGTTCTCTTTTATCTTCATTTCTGACATTATTTTCTCTAATCTGCTCTCTGCTTGATTCTGTATCTCTATCAAATGCTGTGTTAATTTGTTCTCCATTAGCAAGGTTGTGTACAATGCCTTCTTCTGTTCTTTCAAATACCTCAATCTCATCATTGCGTATTTCCCCATTGCTTGAATATTCTGATTCTTGGTTTCTAGAACTAAGTCTGGTATCTCGTAATCTCCCTGTCTTGTATAAGTTATCATTGCCATCAAAATCACTCCTCTCAATAACATTTTTAATTTCACTATAATCATATTCCTTATTTGAATCAAATTCAAATGTGTGAATTTTTTCAATTTCATTTACTCTTAACTTTTTTATAGTAGAGTATATTTCTTTTAAGCCCATCTCTGTAATTTCACTTGTAGCTATTCCCAGTCTTGTAATAGTATCATAACTATCAAAAGCTTTAACGTAAACAAAATCATTTTCTTGAAAATATTCATTTGGGTTTATGCCACATCTATTCATAATTGAATAAGCAATACTATTTGATAAAATTATTTGAAATACATTTTTGATTTCATCATTATCTGCATTTTCAAAAGCACTATTATCTTTATATAAAATAAAATCAGATAAATAATCCGTCATATTATCTTCAGCAATAATTTTTGATACAGAGTTTATTGTTTCTGCTAAATTACTTTTCTTTTCTAATACTCCATATTTATTTTCTAAGGATTCAATGATATCATTTTCATATATTTTAGGAACTGACCATAATCTAAGACTTTTACCATATTTACTGCTTGTATCAGATATATCGAATACATACTTTAATGTTGTATAACCATTATCATAATCTATCAATGCTATTCCTTTTGAACCTCTATTTACCCATCTTCCAACATTACGATTCCAAGTATCTATACCAGCACATGCCTTTGCCTCTGGTCTTTGTGCGTAAATTAAAACTTGATCATTGAATGAATATTTATAGTTATTAGAGGCTGTTTTTAAAAATTTCATCCAATCAATAGGACTATTACTTATTTCAGTCAATGTCTCTCCATATAAATCAGTTATAAACTTAAGTTTAGCTGCCACTTTCCACACCTCCATTTCCATATGCTATAACAATTATCATTCATTTTTGCTTCGCTCTTCTTTAATTTTATTTCTTATTTCTAGAAGTACTGCATAGTAATTATTTGTTGTAATAGTTCCATCTACTGCATATAACAAAATATCTATCATTTTGCCAGCCTCATTTGGATAAAATCTCATTTCAACTAAATTTTCTTCATTTTCATTCGTAATTGGAATACTATATCTCAATAGTTTTTCCTTTATTTTAGTTACTTTCTCTTTTTCTATTAAACTTGTACTTTCTATTTTTGATATAAATTCTATTAATGAATTAAAAGTATCTATAGTTACTTTCAACCTAATTGGTGGAACTTTATTTTGATACGCCATTAATCATACCTTCTTTCTTTTTTAATTTTCTTTATGACCACTCAAAAATTCTATAAATAATTGAGATGTCTTATTATTATTCTTTTTTACTAATTCCCATAAGTCCGAAATAATATAAAAGTCTGACATTGTTAAATTAGGAATCTTTCTTACTTCTTTTATATCTAATGTTGCTATTTTTTTACTTGTATTAAATCCAGCATTAAATAGTTTTTCAAATGCTTTTGATATATTATTTAAATTATATTTTTCTTCCAAATTAATCCTCCTATATCTTTTCTACTAACTCACAAATATAGATAATTTGTTTATTAGTGTTGTGTCTGCAAGTTATTAAAGTTAAAGTGCTTCTTTCAGCATTTCTAACAATGTTAGCAGTTCCAGTTTTTTCTATATCGTATTGATTAACAACTTTGTATTTGTATTCACTACCTCCATAAAAAATACTAACCTCATCATCTGTTTCCAATTTATATAAGTTCTTAAAAAATGCTGTTCTACCACTACCAGAATGTCCTGCTAGTATAACATTTCCATTTTCCTTATCTGGCATATCAGATTCATTAAGTATTAAAATATTTCGATTAACATTGTTATAATAACTATCTTTACTTGCTAGACCTTTTTCTAGTCCTATCTTTGGTATTTTAATAACTGCAATATAATTAACCTTTTTAGTTTGAGTTGTGGTTGGCTTTCGTTGTTCTTCTTGATTATTTTCTTCAGTTGGTGTTGTTTCATCAGTTATTTCATTTTGTTCTTCGTAAAAAGTATCTATTAAATTTTCTTCATTTTGATTTTGGAGATAATTGTATAGATATTTACCTCCAATTATTCCAATTCCAACAATAATTAGTAAAGAGCCAACTATTATAAGTTGACTCTTACTAACCTTTCTATCTTTATTTTTGTTTTTTCTTTTTAACATAGACAATTACTCCTATTCCTCCAAGAGTTAGTAATGCTCCAGCAATTTCAATGATATGAGTATCAGTAATTCCTGTACTAGGAACTTCAACTACTACTTTTTCATCAGTCATTGTTGCTTTGACTACTTTTCCATCTTCTAAAATTTCAAAATACATTCTTTCAGGATTTAAAGTGTAACCTTTTGGGGCTTCTTTCTCCAAAATATAGTATTTTCCATATCTAATTTCTGGAATAGTAATTTTACCATTTTCATCAGTTCTACCACTAAAAATAAGTTCATCTTTTTCGTTATAGATTTCAATTAGTGTATTTGGTAATGGCTCTCCTGTTGATACATCAGTCTTTGTAAATTCAAGTGTTCCAGTAATAGGTTTATCTTTCATTTCAGCCTTTGTGATTTCTCCATTTTCTTTTAATTCAAAATAGATTTTTTCATCTGTAATTGTATAACCTGTTGCTGCCTCTTTCTCAATAATATAGTATTTTCCAACTTTTAAATCTGTAATAATTACTTTACCATCTTTGTCTGTTTTACCAGTAAAGATTAGTTCATCCTTTTCATTATAGATTTCAATGATTGTATCTGGAATAACATCTCCATTTACAAGATCTGTTTTAGTAAATTCCAAAGTACCTTTCTTTAAGTAGTTTAAATTACTGTATGATTCAAATACTATTGGTGTTTCATCATTTACTTCTTTTAATTCAAAATAGTGTTTATTACTATCTAATACATATTCGTCCTGTGTTTTCACTTCAATTAAATAGTATTTTCCAAGAGGTAATTTTTTAGAAATTGCATAACCATTTTCATTAGTTGTAATAGTATCTACTTTTGTACCTTTTTCATAATAAAGATGATTTCCATCAGCAGATCTAATATCATCTTCTGCATAAATTTCAAATGTTACACCACTTAATTTTTTATCTTTATAAGTGTATTTACCATCTTTAATTACTAAATTTTCTCCTGTTTTCTTAATTTCAAGTTGACCTTTTATTGGTGTGTTTTTATAAGTTACTGTTATAAATGCACCATAAGTTGTATATGAATAATGAGTATCATTTCCTATTGTGAATTTTAAACCATCTTTGTCTTTTAAATAACCATTAGGAGCAGATACCTCAATTAATTTATAATTTCCAGCAGGTAGTTTTAAGTAAGTTATCATTTTGCCATTTTCATCTGTTTTGAACTCACTATAAACTTTTCCACCAACATATTGAGAAACATATTGATTTGTATCAGTATTTAAAATTTTAAAAGTTGTATTTGCAATAGCAATAGTCTTTCCTGTTTCACTATCTACCTTGATTACTTGAAGATAAGCATATAGTGTATTATTTAAAATATTGTAATATTGTTCTTTTTCACTCGTTTCATTTACTGTGATATAGAAATCATAAATCTTTTCATATCCAGTTGTTGTGTTTACTTGATGAAATTTCCATACACCATAAGGTAAATTCAATGAAGCATAACCATTTTTATCTGTTTTGATTTCTCCATATTTATTACCATTTGGATAATAGATTTCAAAAGTAATATCTTTTTCTGCATTTAAGAAAGTAGTGTTTCCATCTACTTGTTCATATTGTTTTAAAATACTAACATAGTTTTTTATTACTTTTTCTACTACATCAACACTAGCAGATTCTTTACCTTTAATGTCAACATTATATCTCGTTGTATCAAGTTCATAACCCTCACTAGGTTTTATTTCTTGTAAATAATAATCATTCCAAGCTAATACTGCGTTGCTTTTAAAATACCCATTTTCATCAGTAACTACTGTTGTTACTAATCTTCCTGTTGAAGTTTCATAAACGCCATATTCAGCACCCTTTAAAGTTGCTTGTCCTTGTGCATTTCCTGTTTCGCTATCCTTTTTATGTCCTTCAACAAATGATGTGTAAGAATTAACTCTTACTTTTGCAATTACTGGGTCAGTAGTTCCTGGCACCATCATATGTTGGAAACCATCTCCAACAAAAAACTTATAGCCAGAATTATATGGCATTTTTTTAGATAAAGTTAAATCAATATTTCCACTCTGTGTTGGTTTAATTATTAGCTTGTTACCATCAACATTATAATCTGCTCCACTTACGCTTATAGAATAGTTTGATAATACATTATTTGTATCAGTTAGAGTAATAGTTTCTCCTACTTGTGCTTTATAAACTCCACCATTAAATGAAGGTCTATCATAATGATGAGCAATTAAGTCTTCAATTTGTGCTTTTTCATTTGATACATCAAAAGTATCTCCTTTTGCCCAACGAGCAGTATGGAAAGTTGTATTAGCACCACTGCCAACTATTAAATCCCACATCATACCTTGTGTTGCTGCTCTATATTGCAAAGTTTGGTGTCCTGGATAAGTATATCCATAATAACCAATTAAAAGCAATCTTTCTTTTATTGAATTAGGTAAATTAACATCTTCCCAAGTTCCTTGGTTATAATTTACTCCTTCTTTTGTGTTTGGTTGAATACAATATGCAACTTCTCCATCTATATCATAAAGTGTATAATGCCATGAATGATGGTCACTTCCATCTGCCTTTGCTCTATCATACCAATATCCAGAATCTGTTTGAGTTAATGTTGCTGCACTTACTGCGTGTGCATTAACAGTAAATCCAACTAACAATCCTATTGTTAACAATAAGGTTTTTGTAAATTTTTTCATCTCATTTCCTCCTCTCTTGAACATCTGCCCGAGATGATACAGGCAGAATAACAAAAAAGCACTAACATTACGATTAGTGCAAATAATAATATTTTTAACATTTAATTTCATTCACTTTCCGAAAAAAAATGACTCTTTATTAAGAGCCACTAATATTTACTTTTTAATTCTTGATCCAATCCTTCGCCACTTCTACAAAAGAAATGCAAATAATACCAATACTTTCCGTTTTCATCTATTGCAGATGGATAAACTCTAAAATAATTTATCTCTGGTTGTATTTGATTATCTGGATGTTCTTCATTCCAGTCTAAAACATAATCTAACTCTTTATTTTGAATTTCAGTACCTCTTTTCAAAGCTTCACTTTCAGAAGAAAACTCTTTTTTTCCATGAGTAATAGAATCGTAAAAAGTTGTTGACTCTTTGCTCTGTTGTTCTTGATTACTTGAACTATTAGTCTTATTATTTTCTGCTGTTTTATTCTCCTTTTTTTCTTCTTGCAAATTATTGCTTGTAGTTGGCTCGTTGTTAGATTTAATTTCTTTTTTCTTTGTCTTTTCAGAAACTTTTGTTGATGTTTTAGATTTGTTTTCTTGATTTTGAATATCTTCTTTTGGACTTTCATTATTTCCATTTGCTGTTTTGTCTTCGGTTTCACCAGTTTTAGTGGTTATTTCATCATTTTTTTGTTCTTCAACTTGTAAGTTAAATTCATCATCTTTTTCTTTTACAACATTTACTTGTTCGTGGTTTGGATTTTTCTTTAAACATTTGGTTAGAACAAATGCTCCACTAACTACTATTGCAAAAACAATAATGACAACTAAAACAAATTTCTTTTTCATTACAATCACGCTCCTTTTTACTTTCAATCTAGCATATTTTTAATAATTAGTCATCTGTGTATATTTAATTAATTATTAATTTATTTCTTTCAGTTAGTAATATAACAGTTAGTATATATACTAGGGAGGTTTGTAAGGAGGGATTTCGTGGAAAGTGGCTATACACCATCTATCTTGCTCCCATATCTTTTTGCCTTAAGTGTTTTGAATAATATTCGATGGCTTTAACAACAAAGTCTTCAATCTTATCGTTTTCTACATTTTTTGGCAATACACTTCTAATTCTTTCTTCACTAAATTTCATTTTAGGAATTTGATTAGGTTTTTCCTGTGATAAAATATCGTCAATTTTTTCTTCGTTCAAACTACCTTCTTGACTCAATTTTTTCATAACAATAGCCTGGGCATGAGATGGTGTAGCGTCATTATATTCTATACAGTCTAATAATGCGTATTGTTCTTCTTCAGTAAGATATGAAAGTTCTACTGCTGGATTAAAAGCAATCTCTTTTGTATCTACTTTATCTAGTAGTTCTGGAATAAGTTTCGTTAAACGAATATATCTTCTAACTTGTTCTCTACTTTCTCCATTTGCTTCACCAATTATTTCATTACTTCTCAACTTTGACACAACTTGTGTCGAAGTTTTTCTTCCTTGATGATTTAATGCATCCAATTTCATTTTATATGCAAATGCTTTTTCACTTGGTAATATTTCTTCTCTTTGCATATTACTATCAACCATAATGATTATCGCTTCATCATCAGATAGTTCTCTAACAATACAAGGCATAGTTTCTTTAAGTGCTAATTGACTTGCAAATTTTCTTCTATGTCCAGAAATCATTTCATATCTTCCATCTGGCTTTGGTCTTACAAGTGCAGGTATCAACACACCATTATCTGCAATACTTTCTTTCATCTGTTCCATTTCTTCATTATCAATAATTTTAAATGGGTGATTTGGAAAATCGTCAATACAATCAATTTTGATATCCACTATTTTCTCTAGTTTTGCATTATCTCTTTGCTCTTGCGTAGAAAATAAATCATCTAACTTTATCTTTGGAATTTGCATTTTTGTTTCTTTTTTTTCCATCAATTAGCACCTCCTTTGCAAGTGATGAATAAGCCTCTGCTACTTTGCTAGATTTGTCATAAGTAAATATGCTTTTTCCATGTGCTGTTGACTCTGCAACTTTAATTGCTCTTGGTATTTGGGTATCATAAATTCTTACTGCACTACCATAATTTTCTTGTAATTGATTATAAATATCCTTTGTTAAATTAGCTCGTTTATCAACTATTGTTAATACAATTCCATCTATCTTAAGATTGGGATTTATTTGTTGCCTTATCTTTATAATAGTTGATAACAATTGAGTCATACCTTTAGCAGCTAAATATTGAGGTTGCACTGGAATTATAACTTTATCTGCACAAGCAAGTGCATTAATTGGCAACATTCCAAGTGAAGGCTGAGTATCTATTAAAATATAATCATATTTGTCTTTTATACTTTGAATTGAATGTCTTAAAGTATATTCTCTACTCATTGCTCCAACAAGCGTCATTTCAATACTAGATAATTGAATATCACTTGGTATTAAATCTAAATTTTCATTATGATGTTTAATACATTTTTCAAAATCTGTCTTTTTGTCACTCAAGGTATTTAGCAACACTTCATTAAGAGTCACAGGAATTTCGTCTTCTGTCCACCCCATATATGTTGTTAAATTACCTTGAGGATCTGCATCAATAAGTAAAACTTTTTTACCTTGACTTGCAAGTGCTGCACCAAGATTAAATGTTGTAGTTGTTTTACCAACACCACCTTTTTGGTTTGAAATAGCAATTATTTCACATTGTGCCATATTCTTCATCTCCTTTCCTTAAATTTAGCCATCATTTATAGATGGCATGTACAAAAAAAGAACTAGCATTTGCTAGTCTAAAATTTCAATATACTTAATTAATAATTCATCAATTACATCTGTATTTTCATTTTCTTTTATAAGTTTATTTCTAAATTCATTTAAGGAATTTATTATTATTTTTAATTCATATATATCAAGTTTTAATTTATACTTTTTCATATACATCCACCACATTTAATATAACAATTTTTTATATGAATTAAAAATGTGCTAAAAAAAAGAGAGATAAAATACATTATCCCTCATTATAGTTTGATATTACTTTGCTCCTGTTTTAAATAACACTGCTGCTATTGTTAAGAATACACACTTAATATCTAATATTAAATTACAATTTTTACAATAGAAATATTCTAATTCAAGTCTTCTTTCATAAGTAGTAGCTGATCTTCCGTTCGCGGCCCACCACCCCGAAATGCCTGGACGAACACTTTCATATATTGCATGATTTCCTTTATGAGCATCAAGCTCTCCTTCAACTAAAGGTCGAGGTCCTATCATAGACATATCACCTTTAATTACATTGATGAATTGTGGCAATTCATCTAATGATGTTTTTCTTAAAATATTTCCCATTTTTGTTATTCTTGGATCGTTTTCAAATTTTTGATTTAAGTCCCATTCTTTTTTATACTTAGGGTCTTTTAAAAGTTCTTTTAACACTTCATCTGCATTACATACCATACTTCTAAATTTATATATATATATTGGCTTACCATTTTTTCCGATTCTCTTTTGTTTATAAAATATTGATTTTTTATCTCCTGTTGCTATGTAACATATTTTAGTTACTATTGCTACTGGAATTAATGCTATAATGCCAAGCAATGAGCAAATTATGTCGAAGATTCTTTTAATGCTAAAATATGAAGCTCTTTCAATTTTATGCAAAATTGCTTTTGATTTTTTTACATTGTTGTTAACTGGTACTATAACAGATTCAATCGCAACAACATCATTTAAAACTTTAGAATTATCTTTAGTGTCTATAACCGCTGAATCTATTGGAGCCATTCATGCCACCCCCTTTGCTGATTGAAGTATTCCCTTATCTGAAAATAGAGGAACTTGCCAAAATCCTGTAATTCCTGGTTTTAAGGAAGTAATATAATTAAAATATCCATTAATCTCTTCTTTTTCTCTTGGTAAATATGGTCTTGGACCTACTAAACTCATTTCTCCTTTTAACACATTGATGAATTGTGGAAATTCATCTAGACTTGTTTTCCTAATAAAATGTCCCACTTTAGTTATTCTTGGGTCATTTTTTAATTTTTTATATTTCTTGTATTCTTCTCTTGCCTCTTCGTTTTCTTCTAAATATTTTTCTAGTTTTTCATCTGCTCCTACCACCATAGAACGATATTTGTACATTTTAAATATTTTTCCATTTTTTCCATATCTTTCTTGTGTATAAAATACAGGTCCTCTGTCTCCCGCAATTAAATTTGCTAGATATATTCCTATCGTTAATGGTATTAACACGATTAATCCACATATTCCCCCTAGTATGTCAACAAATCTTTTCAATATTCTTTCTAGTACTAAAACAACTCTGCTTCTATCAAAAGTTGTTTGTACTGGAATTAAAGCTGTTACCACACTTGTTGAACTGTATGTAACATCTTCTCTTACTTCCATTTATATTCCCCCTATATAAATTTCACGTCCTTTTTACAGCACTTCTATTATACTATTTTTAGTTTATAATTTCAATACTTTTGTCGACATTTCTGTCATTTTATGTAAAATTCTATGAATTATTTTCGTTTTATGTATTTTAAGCCATTTCTTTTGAATCTTTTTTATATTTTTTTATTATTTCTTTTCCTAACATAATAATTAAAATTCCTAACATTACTCCCATGGTATCTATCATTACATCAGTTATCATTGGACTTCTTTCTGGTACAAAACTTTGATGTATTTCATCTGAACTAGCATATATAATTCCTATTATTAAACTTATTATTGTTCTATTTTTTTCTTTCATTTCAAAGGTACTTAGCAATGCCATTAATAATAGTCCTACCGCTGTATAAATTGAAAAATGAGCTATTTTTCTAATTACTTTTTCGATTCTTAAAGTGATTGCCTCTCTTTCGTTTTGCTCTTTTTCCTGCATTTGTGGAATTCTTGTTATAATTTCTTCTGTTATTT
>CAMMVE010000020.1 GCA_946500265.1 uncultured Clostridium sp. | reverse complement strand
TATTGGTTTCTCAAAGTTTATTGTTTACTTTTCAATGTGCTTTTTATGTAATCTCGATCGTCTCTTGACGACAAGCAATATTTTAGCATACCATTTAATATATTGTCAATAGTTTTTTTGAATTTTTTTAAGAAATTTTTTATAAAAAATTTCTTAAAATATTATATGTTAAAATACCACTTATTTTTACTACTTTTTTCTAATTTAGAGTAATAAAAATCAGCTTCGCCAGAAGCTATTATTTATGATACCACCTTGAAGCAATTAAGTCAATAGATTTTACTAAAAAATTTAGTGGAAATTTTTTACATTTATTAGACAATACTTTTAACTATCTAATTTTAAGCAGAATAGCACCCAGATACAGTTCAAGACATGATAATCAGTATTATCTGATATACCATGTCTTGATATATTTTCCTACATTTTTCAAACTGGAAGAAAACTACATTTTTATTCTCATAAACATTTATTTTCTCATAAACACTATTTGAGAGACTTTTTTATTATTGTCATTTACATAACTTCACTTTTTAAACATCTAAATAAAGCATGAGGCGGAAACCAACGTTGCTGCCGCTGTCCGGTCGCATAGTGGCTGTAGCGATTAGCCGTGTAATCACTGCTAGAGGTGAAATTGCCACCCCTAGACACGCAAGGGACAGCAGAATCGCTATCCGTGCGACTCGAGTGTTCTGTTGTCCACTCTAATACATTTGATGCCATATCATTTATTTTACATACTTCATCTTTTACTCCTTCTGCTAAATTTCCGGTATTTGATAAATTTGTATGCTTTCTTGTTGCATTTGCATAATTTGGTGTACTTGCTTCCTGTATATACACTATCGCTGTATCCCATGCATAACTATTCATTAAATCGCTTTTTACACTACTACTATCTTCATAAGTATTTATTGCGACTTTTGAAGCTGCTGGTTGTCTAATAAAATTCCACAACGTACCTGGGTTATATGACATACTCGATAATGAAGAATCATATGCAGTAGATACCTTTGATGCAGCTTTACAATTTGCATAATCTCCTACTACTGTTGCACTCGTTGCACCACTTGCATAACTTGCTTCATATCTTCCTATATAATATCCTCCATTTCCTCCTTCTTCTATTGATTTTGTACTATTTATAAATTCTGCCAGATTTTTTGCTGTAGCATTTCTTCCATCTGTTCCAGCACTTTCATTTCCAGCATCATATGTTGTTGTTTCTGTATAATCATAATCTCTACCTGAAATGTTGATAGGTGTGCTTGCAGTATAATTTACTGCATCTTGCACTAGTGTAGGTGTCCCTGGAGATGTTGTACTAAATGTATATCTTCCTAATTTTATTTCATTACTTGTAGTTCCGTCATCTTTTGTAAATGTTCCTACTGGTATCCACACATATTGGCTACCTTGGACTGCTGTATCAGTTGAAGCAGATACGTCCTCTATTACAATACCCTGCTGCACTGTATCTCCACTATCTGATGCTATTTTAAATCCTTTTGGAACCATTATTTCATTATTTTTCCCATCTATTACTATTGTTTTTTCTGTCATTCCGTCATTTTGCTGTTTTGCATCTGCTATTTGCATTGTCGAAATTTCTGGCTCTTCTGGAACTTCTGTTCCTCCGCCTGCTACTCCATTTAACATTTCATCCAAATATGCTGTTGCATTTGCCATTGACTGGTCTGTATATGCTGTATCATTTGCATACATATCTTTTGCAAGTTCTGCTCTTTTTATTATACCGTCATCTGTAAATGCAAATCTTATTGTTACTGTTGCTAATATTATTATGATTATTATTGTAATAACTAGCGCAACTAACGTGATACCTTTTGCCTGCGATGCTAATTTTCTTTTTGCATTTTTCTTGTAATTTCTTTCATCTTTTCTGTTTCTTTCTTTTCTCATTTTCTTTTTGTACCTCTACTTTCTTAAAAATTTAATTTTTCTTATTATTACCTTTTTTCTTTCGTTCTATACATTTTATGTTGTCTGTTAATTATTAGTTGATTTTATATGTTTTTTCTTAAAGTAGTTCCATATCAAAGGTGTATATGTTGTATATTACTATAATATACTATATAACTTCCTTTTTCAATACGTTTTCTAATTTGTCATATAAATGTAATATTTCTGTAATATATTTGTAATATTTTGTCTTATTGTTGTAAATTATTTCCGCAATTTTCATCTAAAAAACAGATTATCTGAAAACATTAGGCTGTAAGACTTAGGGACATATTTTAAATCTGTCCACAGTGTTTCACCAGTTTCAAAGAAACCTTCTAATGCTTTTTGATAATCTGTGTTATTTATGTATCTATTTATTATTTCATTTTTTTCAAATATATCTGCCACTTTTTTTGCATCACAAAAAAAGCTAATTTTCTCTAAATTACTCTCTCTCTCTCTCTCTCTCTTACAGTCCCAATGATTTGCTCGATTTTCATTTGCTACTTTCTCTCCTTTTTCTTATAATTTTGTACCTTTATAACTTTTGTTATCTCTTTATATCTTGTTATTCCTACTTGTTTTGTTATTATTTATTCTATTTATAGCTATTATTTTTATTTTCTACTAGCGCACATTTATTCTACCTTAACAGCATATCTTTTGCAAGTATTTTTGGAAAAATTTCTTCAAAAGTTGTTACTGTTTAATGGTTCAAATAAATTTAAAGTCCGTGCAGGCAGTCCTAATATGTATTGCTATTTGCTAACATTTCATTTACATATGCAATAACATTAGCTAAATCCTGTTCTGCATACACTGTATCGTTTGCATATATTTGATATGCTTCTTCTGCTCTATCATATATATCTTGATTTTCATTATTAAAATCCTCTATTTCTGTAAAGCCTATCATATCCATTTTTTCTTCTAGCACATTGTTAAAATTTGTCCACCAATTTTGCATAAAAGACTTAAAAGCCTCGGGTTCGTAATTATTCATAATTGCTGTATTAGATCCGCTTAATTCCATTATTTCATCTACCTGAGATGCAGCAGATGTATTTGTTGTATAACTTAGTTCTATTTTTTGCGTTTGTTCCTCTGTATTATTAATATAATATTTATATTCATTTAGCATATAGTTATTTTGCAAGTTTCCTAATCTAATTTCAATTTCTGCCTTAACTTCTGGTATATTTGTGTCTGGTATGATTTGAAATTTATTGACAGTACTTCCATCTTCTTCATTTTTAGTAATAATAAATCTGGTTGTATATTCCTCTGTTTCAATGTTTAATGAATTTTCTTCTTGTAGGTTAAACACATTATTATTCTGAATGTCAGCATTTATCTGTATAAAATTTGTCTTATCAATTGTTATCTGCTGAGAGGAATTATAATTATCATATGTTATATACGTTTCATCAGAAATGTTTGCCATTATCCTTACTGTATTACCATTATTTACATACACACTAATGTCCAAACTTTCTGAAAATTCTTCTTGGCTAATTTCTTCTATCATATTATCTATCATTTGTGTTATATCTTCTTGCGTGCTTGTTAATTCAGAATTAGCATTATTTTTTAAATTGTATAAATTATTTATTAGAGTTAAAGTTTCAGTATCATTTTTTAATGTGTTCAAGCTATCGTTTATTATCTGTTTTAAACTCTCTTGTGGAATGGTAATAGAATATATATCCGCTTCAATAGAATTAGAGAATATTGTTACCTGTCCATTTGTTTTCGAATATTGATTTTCATTCAAATATTTCTGTACAATTGGAGCATATGTATTTATAATATGATTTTTTTGTTCTTCTGTAATTTTGTACTTATTTAATATCTCGCTAAAATTTATACTATCTGGTACTTCGTCTGCATTCATTCCATATTTTGTTGCTAGTTCTTTTAATCCAGAATTTTTTATTCCGATATATGTATCTATTACTTCTGGACATTTTATAGCATATATGTCTCCACTATTAATAAATGAGACCTGCATCAAGTTCATTTCTCCATTTTTTAGTGTAGCATCTGCATATGTTCTTCCCGTATTCACATCATGTCTAGCTGTAGTTGCAATGTTTAATTGTTTTGAGCTATTTTCTCCTTGAGTTATTATTAACGACAAATCCCCATTAGAAGTGTAAGTATTATTCTTTTTCCAAGTATTTTGTTCTATAAAATTGTCATTTTCTAAAATATTCGTTACCTCTTTAACTTCTGCTAAATACTTCCAAAATAATTCTGATGGTGTTTTAAATAAATCTGTTGTTAAATTTAAAATAAGAAGTGTTATAGCTATAATTATCAATATTATTATAGGTATAATTACAATTAACAATTTTTTCTTCATTTCGGTTTCCCTTCTTTTTTATATGATTTATCTCTAAAATTCAAATCTGTCTCCACCGTTTTACTGATTTTAGTCAAATCGAACATTATTGCACTTGGACACATTTAAATGTTTTTTATTATTTTTCTATTTTGCTATTCTTTGTTTTACTGCCTCATACATTACTATTCCTGCTGATACAGATGCATTTAGTGAAGTTATTTTCCCTTTCATAGGAATTTTTACTAAAAAGTCACAATTTTCTTTCACTAGTCTACTAATACCATATCCTTCACTTCCTATTACAATTCCGATTCCTCCTGTAAAATCTTCATCATAATAATACTTATCTGTATCCATATCAGTTCCGCAAATCCACACATCATTTTCTTTTAAATAGTTTATTGCTTCATTTATATTATTTACTCTAGCTATTTTCATATGTTCTACTGCACCTGCAGACACTTTTGCAACTGTACTGTTTACCCCACAAGCCCTTCTCTTTGGAATTATAACTCCATGCGCTCCTGCTGTCTCTGCAGTTCTTATTATTGAGCCTAAATTGTGAGGATCTTCTATTCCATCTAATATTAGAATAAATGGCTTTTCTTTTCTTTCTCTTGCTACTTCTACAATATCGTCTATATCGCAATAATCAAAAGGTGGCACTATTGCAATTACCCCTTGGTTATTTTCTGTTTGAGCCATTTGGTTTAACTTTGCTCTACTCACTTCATTTACTATAACTTTTTTCTCTTTTGCAAGTGCAATAATTTTATGAATTGAGCCGTGTTTTTCTCCTTCTGACACATATATTTTATTTATGTCTCTTCCAGATTCTAAAAGTTCAATTACAGCATTTCTGCCTTCTACTTGGTCATTGAATTCATTTTCTTGTCCGCTTCTTCATTTTACCCTCCTTCGGAACTATCAACTATAAAAATTTTAACAACGCAAACTAATTAAATGTTTATACTTACTTCTCTCACTACAAGTGAAAAAGAATTGCTTTTTGGCTAGGCGCACGAGTTTGAAATTTATGAGGCGTACTTGGTGTACGTTGAATAAATTTCAAACGAAGTGCAACAACGCCAAAAACAATTATCCTTCACTTGAGTTACTCTTCGTCTAGCTTAAGAACACTCAAAAAAGCCTCCTGTGGAATCTCCACATTTCCAATTTGTCTCATTTTCTTTTTACCGCGTTTTTGCTTTTCTAATAATTTTTTCTTTCTCGTTATATCTCCACCATAACATTTTGCCAAAACATCTTTTCTTAAAGCTGATATTGTTTCTCTTGCTATAACTTTTCCGCCAATTACTGCTTGAATTGGAATAACAAATAATTGTCTTGGTATAACTGTTTTTAATTTTTCTACCATTTTTCTTCCACGTTCATAGCTATTGTCTTTATGAACTATAAATGATAATGCATCTACTGGCTCTCCATTTACATGAATATCTAATTTTACTAGTTCTGACCTTTTATATTCCTTGAATTCATAATCAAATGAAGCATATCCTTTTGTTCTTGATTTTAATTGGTCAAAGAAGTCATATATTATCTCATTTAATGGCATTTCATATATAAGTGTTACTCTGTTTTCGTCTAAATATTTCATGTCTACATATATTCCTCGCCTATTTTGACATATTTCCATTATATTTCCTACGAACTCCTTTGGTGTTAGTATTTCTGCTGAAACAAAAGGTTCCTCGATGTATGATATTTCGCTTGTTGGTGGTAAATCCGCTGGATTATATAGTTCTATAACTTGTCCATCTGTTTTATGCACTTTATAAATAACGGATGGAGATGTAGTTATTAAACTTAAGTCGAATTCTCTATCTAGCCTTTCTTCAATTATTTCCAAATGTAATAATCCCAAAAATCCACATCTAAATCCAAAGCCTAATGCTCCTGAAGATTCTGGTTCGTATTCTAATGCAGCATCATTTAGTTTTAGTTTTTCTAATGCTACTTTTAAATTTTCATAATCGCTTCCATCTACAGGATAAATTCCACAATACACCATTGGGTTTACTTTTTTGTATCCTGGAAGTGGCTCTGGTGCTGGCATATTTTTTAATGTTATAGTATCTCCTACTCTAATATCTGACAAACTTTTAATACTTGCTGCAATATACCCTACTTCTCCTGCTTCTAATTTATCACTTGGTGAATAACTTCCAGGTTCAAAATATCCAACTTCTGTAACAGTAAAAGATTTTTTATTTGCCATAAGCATTATTTCATCTCCTACTTTTACTGTTCCATCTTTTACTCTAACATATGCTATAGCGCCTTTATAGTCATTGTAAATAGAGTCAAATATCAAACATTTTAGTGGCGCATTTTCATCTCCTGTGGGAGCTGGTAAATCACTTACTATTCTTTCTAAAACCTCATTAACATTAAGTCCTGTTTTTGCTGAAATACATGGAGCATCTTCTGCTGGTATTCCAATTATATCTTCGATTTCTTTTTTCACTTCATCTGGTCTTGCATTTGGCAAATCCACTTTATTTATAACTGGTAAAATTTCCAAGTTATTATCTATTGCTAAATATACATTGGCAAGAGTTTGTGCTTCAACACCTTGTGTGCTATCAACCACCAAAACCGCACCATCACATGCAGCCAAACTTCTTGAAACTTCATAATTAAAATCTACATGTCCTGGGGTGTCTATTAAATTAAGCTCATATTCTTTTCCGTCTTTTGCTTTATATATCATCTTTACTGCTTGAGATTTTATAGTTATACCTCTTTCACGCTCAATATCCATATTGTCTAGTACTTGGCTTTCCATTTCACGACTAGAAAGCACACCGGTCATTTCAATAAGTCTATCTGCTAAAGTTGATTTTCCATGATCAATATGCGCTATTATGCTAAAATTTCTAATAAATTTCTTTTTGTCCTGCATTCTAAATCTCCTTTAAATTTATTATGTCTAAAGCTTTTTATATTTTACTATAAATTTACTTATATTTCAATGTGTTCCTTAAACTAACTATATATCTTCTTATTCAAAAAGTCTTTGCAAATTTTAATAATTGGCTCTATTATTAATCTTAATATAATTGTAATTATAGCTGTTAAAACCAAATTTATAGCGAACATTATTATAGCTTTATAATACCAGTCCATTGTTATATGTGGTGCTATAAAAAATAAAGCAGAAGCCCCTATTCCTTGAGCGAAATATACGTATATCGAATTTTGTCCGATTTTACTTAATATGTTTTCTTTGCAATTATTAAAAAATCTCTTTAAATATAATACTATAACCACTCCAAATGATGACCATATTAAGAATACAAAATTTGGTGGAAATTTGTTATCTTCTATCTCAAGTATATTTATTGATGAAAGCTTATTTATTAAAATTAATATAGCCACTAGAGATGTAAAAGCTATGATTATCTCTGCTAAATTAAATTTTCTATCTTTTGTTAGATATCCAAGCATGTAGAAAAATAAGTAGAAAAAAATATAGCTTAATTCTACTCCCCAATTTAATTTTCCTAAGCTTGGGTATATGAATGTTACAACAAATACTGCTATATAGCAGAATATTGTCAATACTTTTGAAGCTTTTCTATTCAATAGCTTTAAAAGCATAGCACCTATTATGCTAACAATAAAGTATACTTTGAAAAACCATAATGACCATGAAACACTAGTAAATGGAGCTGTTGAAGAATATTCATGAAAGAACCATTTTGATAATGTTCCCAAACCCACTTGATTATTGCTAAAGTTCAAATAGTTTGTGATGTTTATAGCTATAAATATTATAATCATAAATAGCATATATCTTAGTTGCGTTAAAATTAAACTTTTTATATATGATTTATTATTCTTTGTATATGAAAATGACCAGCCTGCTAAAAAGAAAAACATTGGTACTTCAAATAGTACTGTAAAATTAGAAAACCACCTAGGAACATACGAATTTCCACTATGGAAAACTGTATGGATAAGTATAACTGATATGATTGCAATACCCTTTAACAAATCCACATAATGGTTTCTTTCTTTGTTCGTCTTTTTAATATTTTCGACTTTTACAAGTTCAGTGTTCTTATTTTTTATTATCTCTAAATTTATATTCATTTTTCCCTCTTAAATTTTATAATATTACAATTGCGCCAATGCATAATATAAACATTAATACTAATGCTAGCAAAACTTTGTCTGAGAATAAAATTTCCACTGGGTCTCCCTCAGACTGTCTTTCTATATTCATGCTATATTTCATGCAAATTATCATTAAAATAGGAACTGTAAATATTAATTTGTTATCAAATTTCACTATATTACTTGCATCTACGCACCACATTGAATAAAATACTATCATCAATGTTAAGAACATATACATATTTTTATCTAAGAAATCTTTATTATAATATTTTAAAACTGCTCTCGTATCAGCTCCAGCTTGCAATTCATTTCTTCTTTTTCCTAGTGCTAAATAGAATGAAAAAGAAATTATTGTTAAGTATAACCAATTTGATACTTCTACATCAATTATTGACGCGCCATATACAACCCTTAGTACAAAACCAATAACAAGACATATCACGTCTATGATAGGAATATTTTTCAGAAATTTACTATACAATATATTTAAGATTAAATATACTACTAAAATAATGCTACTATATATTCCTGTATTCATTAGTATACTGCCACAAATTACAATAATAGCTAAAATTGCTAGCAAAATGTATGCTTCTTTCTTTGTCACTTCTCCTGAAGCCAGTGGTCTTTTACATTTTCTAGGATGCTTCTTATCTTTTTCTATATCATTTATGTCATTAATAATATATACCATTGAACATACTAGAGAAAATAATATAAAACCAATAAGAGTTTTTATATCGTTTTCTAAACTATAAAAGCTCATACTAAATATCAATGGTAAAAATATTAATAAATTTTTAAAATAGTGTTTAATTCTCATCAATTTCAAATATGACAATATCTTCATTTCTTTCTCCTCTTTTATCTCCTCAATATTTATACCATATTCTTACAAAATTTGCAATTTAAGCAAACATTTTTCTTTAAAACATTGAAATTTGGTACTTATGTATGTTAAAATAGTTTAAATTTCACAATACAGAAAGGATTGATACTATGTCAAAAGTATTTGAAGAATTAATGGAAAGAGGTTATATTGAACAAATTACACATGAAGAAATTAAAGATGTTTTGGATAATAGCTCTATTCCGTTTTATATAGGATTTGATCCAACAGCAGATAGTCTTCATGTTGGGCACTTTGTTTCAATGATGGTTGCAAGCCATATGCAAAAAGCTGGACACAAACCAATAATTTTAATTGGTGGTGGTACTGCAACTATTGGTGATCCTTCTGGTAAAACAGATATGAGAAGAATGATGTCAAGAGAAGAAATTAATCACAATGTAGAATGCTTTAAAAAGCAACTTTCAAAATTCATAAGTTTTGATGGTGATAACGGAGCTATTATAGTTAATAATGCAGACTGGTTATTAAATTTAAATTTTGTGGAATTTATGAGAGATATAGGTTCTTTATTCTCCGTAAATAAGATGCTTGCTGCAGAATGCTATAAACAGAGAATGGAAAAAGGGTTAACTTTCTTTGAATTAGGATATATGTTAATGCAGTCTTATGACTTTTTGCATTTATATAATACATATGGTTGCAAACTTGAAATTGGTGGAAATGACCAATGGTCTAATATTTTAGGTGGCGTTGATTTAATAAGAAGAATTGGTCATTCAGATTCATTTGGTCTAACATTTAAGCTTCTTACTACAAAAGAAGGTAAGAAAATGGGCAAAACTGAAAAGGGAGCATTGTGGCTAGACGCTGCCAAAACTTCTCCATATGAATTCTATCAATACTGGAGAAATATAGATGATGCAGATGTTAAAAAGGTTTTATCTCTTTTAACTTTCTTACCAATGGATGAGGTAAATAGATTATCTAATTTAAAAGATGAGCAAATAAATGAGGCTAAAAAAATAGCTGCATTTGAAATAACAAAATTAATTCATGGTGAAGAAGAAGCTAAAAAAGCTGAAGAATCTGCAAAAGCATTATTTGAGGGGCAAGGTTCTTTAGAAAACATGCCAACATCTAAAGTTGATGAAAATATTTCTATTTTAGATGCAATAATAACTGCAGGAATGGCTCCTTCAAAAGGTCAAGCAAGAACTTTAATTAATCAGGGTGGAATTACTCTAAATGATGAGAAAGTAGCAGATGTGAATTATGTACTTTCTGATGATGACTTTAAAGATGGATATGCCATTTTAAGAAAAGGTAAAAAAGTATATCATAAACTTACAAAATAAAAGGAAAACATTGGGGACAGATTTTAAATCTGTCCCCTCACTGTTTCAAGTATAGTATATACTTTGCGAATTATTAAAATGACGCGTAGCAACCAAACGAGCTTTGTAAAAGCAAGTTCAATTGGAGAAAACTATTTTATTTTTTTACAGTCTTCTTATATCTTTTTATGGCATCTTCAATATCTCCATCAAATTTTAGTTTTCCTTTTTCCATAACTATTCCTCTACTGCAAAATTCTTTTGCAAGTGCTGTAGAATGTGTTACAAATAAAAGTGTTACTTCGTCTTTATTTACAATTTCATTTACTTTTTTAGTACATTTATTTTTAAATTCTTCGTCTCCAACACTTAATGCTTCATCTACAATTAATATTTCTGGTCTTATGTTTACGTTTATAGAAAAACCTAGTCTCGCTTTCATTCCACTTGAGTATGTTCTTACAGGCTGGTCTATATACTCTTCTATTTCAGCAAAATCTATTATAGTTTGTTCCAATTCTTTAATCTCTGAATCTTTTAATCCTAATAACTGCCCTTTTAAAAAGATATTTTGCCTTCCTGTAAATTCCGGATCGAATCCTGATGTTAACTCTAAAAGTGCACTTACTCTTCCATTAACTTCAATTTTCCCTTCCGTTGGGAAACAAACTCCTGTAATCATTTTTAAAATAGTAGATTTACCAGCACCATTTTTACCAAATAATGCCACGGATTCTCCTCTCTTCACCTCAAAAGAGACATCATCTACAGCTCTTTTTTCTTGATATTTTACCCTTTTGCAAAAGGTATATAATAATCTTTTTTTCTCATTTTTAAACAGTTTATATTTTTTTGTAACATGCTCAAATTTAATTACAATATCGTTTTCGTTCATTAAAGCCTCCAATTAATTTAAAACATCAGGTATTTCTTTACGTAATCTTTTATAAGTCCAAATTCCTAGAATTAATAATATTAATGTTATAATTCCAAAATATAATAATCTTTTTGGTTGTTCCCAAAACCAAACATGATTTATAAAACAGTTTCTGTAGCCTTCTACTAGAAACGCAACTGGATTAAGCATTAATAATGATTTTAGCCATGGTTCTGAAACTGTATTTATATTGAAAATAATTCCTGATAGCCAGAATACTGCAGTAACAAATGATTTTACCAAATTAGCATAGTCCTTACTCATCGAAGCTAATAATCCAGAAAATAGTGAAAATATAGTAAAAAATAACAAATTCAAAAGCATATAAAATGGTAACTGTAAAATATAGATAGTAGGGCTTCTTCCCATTAGCACAAATATTAAAATTGTAATTATCATTAGGAATATATGAACAATAAATTTCGAAATACTTACAAATGTTGGTATTGTCGAAATTGGAAATTTCATCTTAGTTACCAAGTAACTATACCTGCGTATTGAATCAGTTCCACTCGTAATCATACTGCTCATATAAAACCAAGGTATTACACCTGCTATAAGCCATAGGAAAAATGGGAAGCCATTTACAGGTTTCCCGGCTCTTAATCCGATCTCAAATGTAAACCAATATACAAAAATTGTTACTGCAGGCTTAATAATTGCCCACATCCATCCTAATGCAGCGCCTCTATATGTTTTCTTTAAATCTGCTATAGCAAGTTTAAAAATTTGGTGTCTATATTGCAAGTGGTCTTTTATTATTTCCATAAAAGTACTCATATTTAAAATGTTTCTCCTTTATTGACTTTTTCGTTCTTTACATCAATTCTCTCATAGTTTAATGTAATTGTATTTTTTATTCTAAACTTGTTTTAATTGTCTAATCTTTTTTTGAAGTATTTCCTTCCAAATTATTTTGCGAAGGTTCAGGTAATTGATTTCCTTTTCCTGTCGGTTCTGCAAGACCTAAATCTTGTTTTATTTTTGTTGTAGAAATTCCTTCTGTTCTGTCTAAGTAAACTACTTCACAATAATCTTTTAAATAGTCAAACCTGTCGCTTCCTGCCCAGTCACTTCCCATTACAACAACGTCAACATCATATTTTTGAACATCTGATATTTTTTGTTCCCAAGTTTCTTCTGGTATAACTAAATCTACATATCTTATTGCTTCTAACATTTTCTTTCTCGTTTCATAGTTATGATAAGCTTTTTTACCTTTTTGTTCATTAAATTCATCTGTAGATAATGCAACAATTAGATAATCTCCTAATGCTTTTGCTCTCTGTAATAAACGTATGTGTCCATAATGTAATAAGTCATATGTACCATATGTTAGAATTCTTTTCATATTTTTTCCTTCTTTCTTTTATATACGTCTTTATTTTTTTACTTTATGAATTTTGTTATGATAATATAAAACCACAACAATTATTTTTTTCGTACAGCTTTTTTCAAAACTTTCTTTACTGGTTTTGGTACTACTTTTTTTATTTTACTTTTTAGTCCCTTTTTCTTCTTTGGCGTTTTTGCTTTTTTCGCATATTTAGATAATACCTTAGAAACACTATTATTGTCAAGTTCTTCAAAAATCATTTGTCTTTCTGTTTTTATATCAACCGGTCTTACATGATTTCCAAGGAAAGCATCTTCATATGGTATCTCTGTACAAGTATAATCTGATTTAATAGCTTCAAATGCTTCTTTACCTTTTTCTGTATTGATAATAACCATTGATATTCCTTTGTTATCATCCATATCTTGATATTTTACTCTTGTTGCCCAAAAGTCTCCTACAGTTATATCTCCCATTGTATTATCTTTTACAAATTCACAATTATAGCAACAAGGCCTATATGTTAATGATTTTAGAAATGCGCTTCCATAGCTATTTTGTTTTAGTAATTTTGATATTACTTTTCCGTTTTCGAATTCTATTCTCATTGTTGCAGTTTGCCAACCATTTGCCTTATCTCTAAATTTTAAATCCTTAATTTTGCTGTTATATTGTTCTTCAAGTTCCTCTATGTATTTTTTCAATATTTTTTGACTAGGTGTTCCATGGCATATCATATCCATTGTAGTTAAATTTTTATAATCTTTATTTAGATATGCTTTTAATCCTGCTACAAAGCAAGGCGTACCAGTTACTAATACTGGCTTTCCTGTTTCTAATTTTTCTTTAATCTTAGGATAAATTCTATCATTATTTGCTCTAACATATTTTGAGCCTCTGAATTTTTCGCATTCCTCTAGATTATTAGCAATATCGTATACAGTATTCATCTTGTCATCATATTTTACACCAACTACATATCCACCATTATTTATTACATTTGTATATAGTCCAGTGAAAGCCCCTCCTGATGTACTGTTCTTTCTAATATCATTATTATTGCTATATATCGCATAAACTTTTTTTAGTTTATTTTTATCTGCGATTTTTTCATTCTTATATATACAAGTTTTTTCACATAATCCGCATTTAATGCATTTTTCTTCATCTATTTTTGGATATGTAAAGCCTTCTTCATCTTCTACCATAGTTATTGCACCTTTTGGGCAAATATTTGCACAAGCAGTACAGCCATAACAATTGAATTTATCTTTAGTTTTAAAATAATTATCATCTATCTTACTCTTTTTGTATTCAATAGCTTTTTGCAAAAATTCTTCTGATTTTTTTCTTTTTTCTCTCATCAAAGGATGAACAATATCATAGTTTACGTTATATGTATCTAAGCTTTTTAATTGTTCAACATTTTCTACATAATGGTCAAACAAATCTAAATTCTTTAATAAATTTATCATTCTTGAAGCTCTACCAACAAATGGCATTGTGATAAATGGTTTTCCATATATTAGTGAAAATGATGTTGCATGGAATGAACTTGTAATAACAAATTTCGCATTAGCTATGCAACCTAGCCATTCTCCTGGACTCATATATTTTGTAGTTCCTAATTCATTTTTAAAAGTACCTTTGTCCATATTATGAACTATTGGTAGATTTAATTCTTCAGAAACTTTTTCAGCCAATTTGATTATTTCTTCTGGATTCCCCATTTTGTGAACCATTATATAATCTTTCTTGAACTTTGGATTTTCTCTAATTTTCTCATAATCTTGTGCCTCTAATAATTGTGATGGATCAACAACTTCTTCTATTTTCTTTGGAGTAAGATGCTCAATTAGTTCTATTGCTTTATGTTCACGAACTGATATAAAATCTAAATTTTTTAAATATCTTTGAAAAACTAATTCATCTTCTTTTAATATAAAATCTTCTCCAATACTTGCTGCATAGGAAATTCTTGTTGCCTCTGGCTTGCCAAATTCCAAAAAGTATGCTGGCTTCAAACCTTTAGTATGTTTTCTGTTCCATATCTGATCACTACCTGCAATTAATAAATCAAAATCAAAATTTGCATTTTGTAAATCTGCCAATGTTTTACAAGGTTCTGTTACATTAAGCTGAGTATTTATAAAATCTTCAAACTTTTTTCTTCTATAAAGTCTTTTTCTTTCAAACAAGTGTAACTTTAATGTTTTTACTCCTTTTTTGCATACATTTACTATTTTGTTTTTTGATTTTTTAAATTTAATTAATTTATATACATTCTCTATTTCTTTAATTTTATAATTTATTACATGCACATCATGGCCTTTTTTTGATAAGTATTCTTTTAATGCAAAAGCTTGCAAAACTGCTCCATAATTATGTGCACTATGAAATGTGATTATTCCAATTTTCATCCTGGCTTGTCCCTCCAATTATAGGCTATTTTTTACCTTTGTCTTAGATAAATATTTAAACATTTCTGAAATATCTTTATTTTCTGAAATATTTATTATTGTATCAAATTTAAATTTTCCAAATCTTCTTTCTGCTTCTCTTTCCATTACTTTACTATTAATTTTATTTCTCTTCTTTTTAATTAGAATTTTTGTAATAATTTCACCTAGCGAAGATATCTTATTCTTCTTGTATGGTAAAACACAAATCTCATGAGGAATTTTTTCTACAAAATCAACATGTTTTTTTAGTATTGCTTGATTTATAAAAAATGTGTAATTGTTTTTGTTTGTATCAAGCTTTTTGATAATATCTAAATATGTATTTACAGTTTCGTCTGAATTTTCTTTGCTTACATATATTGCTGTATTTGGTTTATTTACTTTTCCAAAATTATCATCAATATGTATTTTATTAGATTTTTTGCCCTCTAACAAAAATTCACAAATATGCTTTGGAGCTTCTGGTTCATCAAACTCACAATAATATTTAACAAAGTCATCATATGGCTTGTTCTCACTATTATTCATTGCCTGTACTAGTTCCTTAGCTGTATAGACTTTTTCAAATGGCAACTTATCGTAATCTATGTAGAATCCTCTTTGAGCTAAATATTCTTTTTCATCATATGCAAATAATATTATTTTCTTTTTAGAATTTGCATAATCAAAAAATACGCTTGAATAATCTGTAATTAATATGTCTGCAATATTAAGGAAATCATACGTTTCATATCCTGCAGGAAATTCTTTTATATGTTTGTAATTAGAACAGTCTATTCCATTTTTTACATATACATGAAGTTTTATGTAAAGAATTTGATTATCGCTTAAAAGATTATCTATTTCATCAAAATATCCCTTTATTTCTTCTATCTGTTTTTGATTTTCTTTTTTAGTCATAATGCCTCTCCATGTTGGCATATATACAGATATTTGCTTATTTTCAAGATTTTCTTCTTCTCTGATTTTCTTTCTTCTTTCATCCTTATAAAAAATAGAATTTCTTGGATACCCAGCATCAAGAACTTTTGCATTAGTAATGTTTCTAATACCATAAGCATTAAGCATAGCTTCTTGCATAAATCTATTTGGGTATAACAAATAATCTGAAACTATGAAATTTTTCTGTACGTTCCAACAGTCGTAAAGCCTATATGGAACATCTCTTCCCATTTTCTTAAGAGGTGTACCATGCCATGTATTTACTAATACTTGGTTCTGTCTTTTTATATAAATAGCACTTACAGATGTATCTGTAAAAATATATTTTGCTCTGGCCAATAATTTGTAAAATTTTAGTGTACGTATATTAACAAGTCTTACTCTATTTAATTTGTATTTATTTAACATTGATTTCAATTTACTTCTACTACCATTGCTACAAGCTAAGTACACTCTATATTCTTTATAATTATTATTTAGCTCCTGAGAAATATAAAACATATTTCCTGCCAAATCACTGCCATTTTTTGATTGTACAAAAACACAGTTTTCCCATATTTTCTTTTTTGTATTTCTCAAATAAAAATCTTTTATTAATACGCGTTTTATTTTTTTTAAAATTCTAGTTACTTTATTTAACTTTTTAGTAAATTTCTTTTTAACTGTACTTAATCTTTTTCTAAAAATAATATTTTTAAATTTTTTATATTCCTTATTTGTAAATATCTTATTGTTAACAATTTTTTCAAGAAGTTTTGATTTACCTACATGCTCAGAATAATCTATATTTTGTGTTGACATTTCTTCAACAAATTGAGTTAAAAATCTATTCTTTTCTTTTCTTGGAGTCCTTGTTGTGTAATAAGAAAAGAATTTATTAAATGCATAGATATAATATGAATAATACTCACTTGGTTTATATTTTGAAGTGTTTAATACACTTGTACATTCTTTAATTGCAGAAATATATGCTCTGCAATGCTTGTCTGTATCATAACTAGTTCTAGTATCAGATTTTTCATTAGATACCACTATATAAAAAGGTTCTGGAAGAATAGATATTTTTTGAGCTCTAGTTGCAACACTTACAATGAACACATTGTCTTCATAGATATGTCCTTCTGCATATTTAATTTTATTTTGTTGCAAGAATTTTTTTGAGTATAGAGCTGCAACAGTATAATATGCCTTTAAATCTAATATTCTAAGGCATTCCTCTTCTTTTAACATATCTACATCAAAGAAGGGCTTTTTAGCAGATTTTCTATATCTGTTTGTATTTGTAGAAAATCTTACCCAGTCGAACATTACTAAATCTGAGTTATCTTTTTCTATTCTTTGTAATGTTTTTTCTAGTGTGTCCGGCTTTAGTAGGTCATCTGAATCTAAGAATAATATATATTCTCCTTTTGCTTCTCTAATCCCTATATTTCTTGCATGACCCTGTCCACGATTTTCTGTGTTTATAACTCTTAGCCAATTGTATTTTTTTTGTTCATTCTTTAGTATTTCCCCTGTATTATCTATTGAGCCATCATTAATTACTAACATTTCAAAGCCTTTGAATGTTTGTTTTGCCACTGTATCTACACAGTTTTCTATATATTTTTCTGAATTATATGCTGGTACTATTACTGATATTTTTATGTCCATTTTTAATCTTATTCCTTCCTAAGTCACAATTATGGTTTTAAAAGAATTGAATTTGAACAATGCCAAAATCCCAATTACTTTTCCACCTTCTCCATTTCTAAAATAACTTTTTCTATCACCCTTTTACTTGCATTTCCATCATCTAAGTAATTATATTTTTCATTAAACTCTTTGTATTTTTTTGAACTGCCAATATTGAAGTCCACATCTTCTATTAACTTTTCCAAGTCCTCTTGAGTTTCGACAATTGGTCCTGGTAATTCATTTAAGTCAATATAAAATCCATTTGATTCGTTTTTATAATGTTCTAAATCATACATAAAAAAAATCATTGGTCTTTTTAAATTTGCATAATCAAAAAATACACTTGAATAGTCTGTTATTAGTATGTCTGAAATAATATATAATTCATTTATATCATCAATATTTGCAACATTATACACAAAACCTTTATACTTATCAAAATCAAAGGAATTTGCAATAAAGTAATGTGGTCTAAATAGTATTAAATACTCCTTGCCAAATTTTTCTTCCATTTTTTTGAAATCTATTTCTTCTTTGTATACATATCCAAGACCTGTTTGATGCTGGTCTGATCTATATGTAGGTGCGTACAAAATAATCTTTCTGTTGTCATTTTCTATTCCAAGTTTTTTTCTTATTTGCTGCACATCTTTTTCTTTATAGTTAAATAGGAAATCGTTTCTTGGATAACCTTCCTCTACTATTATATTTTTTTTTCCTATTTCTTTTAGATTCCATGCGGAAATAAATTTTTCACTAGCAAATTTTGAAGGAGAAATGAAATATGTAAATTTTGAAGCTTCAATTTTATATCTCTTTTTAATTCCATCAATTGTATTAAGTACATTGTCAAAATGTTCAAGGTCACACCCTAGTCTCTTGAGTGGCGTTCCATGCCAACATTGCACAAAAATTTGATTTTTCTTTGGATATAAAAAATCCGGTATCTTATAATTAAAAATCCAATATTTCGCTTTTGCTAAGTATTTCTTGTACTCTTTTGCGCCTATTTTAACTACCGAGGTATTTTTATTTTTTTCGAGATTTTTATATTTCTTTTCATCTAAAAAAGCCCAAATGAATTTATAATCCTTAAATTCATCATTATTTATCATATATTCGTAAATTGCTTTTGGACTACATGAATATGATTTTCCATTAAAACAACAAAACAGAAGGGTTTTTTCGTCAACTTTTACTCCAAAACTACTAATTTTATAATTTATTTTTCTTATAAAGCTATTAAAACTTCTGATTATTTTTCTCAATGCTACATTTTTCTTGGATACATTAATTGCTATATTTCTTATTTTGCTCATGTATTCACCTTCTCTTCATGATGTATCTTATTCTATAATAAATTTCAATGTTTTTCAACCTTTTCCAACATGTTTCTTTAATTAAAGTATTCTTTATATTTTTTCTCTTATATAATCAGCAATTCTTTTAGTATTATCAGTATCAAAAGTTTCCACATATTTCTCTCTAAACTTTCTTAATTCCTCATAATTGTATTCCCCACTATTTATTATTTTCATTATTTCATCAAAGCTTGTCCTTGTGCAGTCCTTCATTTCAGTTTCGAGGTCAATATTCACTCCTCTTTTTCTGCTATATTTTCTTATATCATATAGGTAAAAATACAATGGTTTATTCAATGCAGCTGTTTCAAAAGCAATAGCCGAATAATCTGTAACAATAAAATCTGCAACTTTTAACAAGTCATATGTACTATATTCTTTATCTATTATGTACTTTTTATCTACTTTTGTTTCGTCTAATGGATGAAGCCTAATAATCAAATTATACTTTTCTTCATCTACCGCATTTATTACTTTATCTATATCAATTGTTTCTTTTTTTCTAAATGTTGGAACATACAATATAATTGGTTTACGCTTTAATTCCGGATATTGTTTTAGCAATTCCTCAACCTTTTTATCTATCTCATTATTCTTTCCTAATACATAGTCCAACCTAGGCATTCCGAGCACCTTTATTTTATTTATATCTGTTCGAAAAGCCTCTGAATAAAATTTTCTAGTTATTTCACTTGTGCAAGTTACACATGTATAATTAGCATGCATTTTCATTATACGAGCGATTTTTGTAGTACTGCCTTCTTTTCGCCCAATAACTTGAAATCCAAATTTTTTTATTGCTCCCATTGCATGCCATATTTGAATAATTTCTAAACCTTTTTTATGTTTTAAAGCACTGATAGGTATATTGTATCCATCAACTACACATACCTTTGATTCTGCAATATGATACATGTTTTTTATAATAAAAAAACAATATTTAATTCTTCCCCATATATTTTTTGGTATTTTTTTACAAAGAATTTTTACTTCTATATTTTCTCCTTCTTCACATTTTTTTATTTCGTCTCTTAATAAGCGAAAATCTAAGTTAATGCTATCTGTCTGCCTACTAAGCATCGTAACTTTATTTTTCTGCTTAGTAAAAAGTTTAATAAAGAAGTATATAATTTCCATTCCAAATTTTGCTATATGTAGAATAATTCCTAAAAGCACATTTTTCATTTTTAATTTATTTCTCCTATTTTCCTTTTTCTTCTTTGAATATGATATGCACAAGTCTCTAATATAAAATCTGGTATGATTTTTGAAAATAATCTTACGCTCTTGTTCAAAATTCCAGGAATAATGATAAGCTTGCCTTTTAAAGTTTTATCAATACCATATTTAGCTACTTTTTCACTTGGCATACTTGGCGATTTAAATACAACATTGGCCACATTATTAAAATTAGTATTCGTCGGTCCAGGACAAAGAATACTAATTTTTACATTAGATTTATCCTTTCTCAGTTCTTTATTAATTGCCCTGCTTAATCTTATAACATATGCTTTTGAAGCATAATATGCTGCCATTAGTGGGCCTGGTTCCATTCCAGCAATAGAAGCAACATTCAAAATATGTCCTTTGTTTTTCTTTATCATGTCTTGTAAATATAATTTCGTCAAAATATGCACAGCAGTGATGTTTGTATTTATGAGATTAATCTCTATGCCCAAATCTGTTTTACTAAATTCACCAAATACCCCAAATCCTGCATTATTAACTAAAATATCAATATCAAACTCTTTCGTTTTTTCATATAATTTAAGGCATTCTTCTTTGTTGCTTAAATCTGCGGAAATAACAGTTATCATTTTCTTTGTGGTTTTATAATCCGAATTTTGGTAGGTACTAGTTTCTTTAATGTCCTCATTTGAACCATCATACTTTTCTAATTCTTCTTTAAGTTCAAGCATTTTGTTTTCATCACGCGCAACCAAAATTAAGTTGTACCCCAACTTATATAAATATCTTGACATGTCTCTTCCAATTCCTGAAGAAGCACCCGTTATTAAAGCCCACATACTATTATTTTCCTTCCACGTAGAATAATTATATATATTATTTGCATCCTATTATTTTTAATACACAAAATATATCATAAATTACCATATTTATCAATATTTCTTTGCAAAAAAATACCCAAAGGAGTCTGTTCCCTTTGGTATACATAATTTGCATAATTAGAATATTATGATTTTTCCATTTTCTTTTAACCATTTATTAATCTCATCATAATTAGGTATGTACTCTTTCACTAAATTATAGAATTTTTTACTATGGTTTGGATGTATTATATGGCATAATTCATGAACAACTATTGCATCAATTTTATCTTCTGGAAGCATTATTAATCTTGAAGAAAAATGCAGAACTTTTTTACTAGGTATACAACTTCCAAATTTGCTTGTAGCATCATTTACTTTAAATTCTTTATATGGGATAGATGTAATTTTACTCCAATATGGAACTTTGCTTTGTAAAATATATCTAGTATTGTTTTTTAATATTTGCTTTATTCCTCTATCAATATAGCATTTTCTTATTTCTTCATTTTCTGCGATACTAATAGGATATGATAGTTTTATCATTTTGTTACTTTGGTCTAAGTTAATATTTATTTTATTTTCATTGCAAATATCTGCCTTAACCACGTACTTTTCTCCAAGATATGAGAATACATCACCATTAATCCAGCTTTTGGTTTTAAAATTTTTGTTTTCGCTTAAATCTGTATACTTCTCATATACAAATTTTTCATTTTGTTTTATAAATTCTAATGCTTTTTTCATGCTTACATATCTAGGTTTACTTACATATAGAACATCTGCCTTAAAATACATTTTTAAATGTTTAGATGTTTTATAGTTTCGTACAACAATTGGTATATTTTTATCTCTTATTTTTATGTATTCTTGCATAGCTCCTCCATTAAAAGTATGCATTTTTTGAAAACAATTATACATATGAATGTTCTGCTTTTATTACTGCATAATATTTTTTATTAGTTTCATGAATTTTCTTTTGAATATCTGACACAGTTTTCTCTACATCAATTTTTTCATCTGTAGGGATTACTAAATCAAAAATTAGATTTATTCTTTCTCCGCCATCAGTCATTCTGAAATCATGAATTGAAAATTTTTCATTCATACTTTTTACTATTTCTTCAGTAGCTTTTCTCATATTGTTTATTTCCTCATCATCAACTACTATTGGATCCATATGTATTGTTGTTATACAATTGAATTTATCAAATATATCTTGCTCCATTTGGTCTATTATGTCATGAGCCTTAAGTATATCTGAGTCTGCTGGAACCTCTGCATGGAATGATACAATTTTTCTACCTGGTCCATAATCATGAACCATAATATCATGGATTCCATGTATTTCTTTGTAATTCTTTGTAAATTCTATAATTTCATTAACAAAGTCTGGATCTGGTTTTTGTCCCAATAATAAGTCTATAATCTCCTTTATTGCCTTTAATCCTGTAAACAAAATAAAGACTGACACTATTAAACTAACATATCCATCAATTGAAATATTAGCAAATCTTGCTACAAAAGCTGATATTAGAACAGCTAAAGTTGATACTGAATCAGATATGCTATCATATGCAGTTCCTTTAATAGCAGCTGAATTTATTTTTTTTGCTATTTTCCTATAGAATAAGAAAAGCCATAGCTTTACCAATATTGCTACTATAAGTAAAATAATTGTTATATTACTTATGCTAGGCATCTCTGGATGAATTATTTTATCTATTGAACTTTGCAAAAGTTCAAATCCAACTAGTAAAATCAATACATCAACAAATAATGCTGTAATATACTCCATTCTACCATGCCCCCATGGATGGTCAGCATCTATTTTCTTTTGAGACATTTTAAAACCTATCATCGTAACAATTGAAGAACCAGCATCTGAAACGTTGTTAATACCATCTGAAATTATACTCATTGAATTTGCAATTACACCTATTATAATTTTAAAAATAGATAATAAAATGTTGACTATTATACCCGTTATACTAGAAAGCATTGCATACTTTCCTCTTACTTCTTGGTCTTCCACATTATTTTTATCTTTAATAAAAAGTTTAATTAAAAAGTTAGTCATTTTTTTCTCCTTTTCGTTTAACATTTATATTATTTCATTCTATCAATTTATTATTTTTTTAAAGTAAGCGAAACTCGAGGACAAATCTAAAATCTGTCCCCAGCATTTCACTGGTATCTAGTAACACTCTTGGGACACATTTTAAATGTGTCCCAATGTTTCACTTATTGAAATACAAATAATTTTTAAAAAAACACTAGATAATATTATATCACAATTTTTATTAAAAGCAATATTATAGCTTAAATATTGTTTTGCCGGATTTTATTGTTTCAACTACTTTTATGTCCTTTATCTCGTCCTTTTCAACATTTAATGGATTTTTGTCTAATATAACCAAATCAGCGATTTTGCCTTCTTTTATGCTTCCTTTTAAGTTCTCCTCAAAATATTGGTATGCTGCATTAATTGTAACAGCTTTAATTGTATCTAATACACCTATTCTTTCTTCTTGCCCTAAAATTTTTCCTGATTTTGTTTCTCTTGTAGTTGCACACCAAATTGTTTCAAGCATATTTGATTCGATAACTGGAGAATCTTGATGTAATGTAAATAACAAATCATTTTTTAAACTACTAGCTAACGGACTAATTTTATTTGCTCTGTCTATGCCAAAATTCTTTATATGAACATCTCCCCAATAATATGTGTGTGCTACAAAAAATGAAGGTATAATTCCTAACTTTTTTGTTTCTTCAATTTGGTCTTCTGCGAGAAATTGACCATGGATTAAAACTGGTCTTATTTTTTTTGCATTTTCTCCAAATTTAGAAATGGTATCAATATATTGTTGACATGCTCTATCTCCGTTGCAATGGGCTAATATCTGTATATTTTCTGTTAATGAAAACTTAACCGCTTCCTCTACTTCTTCATCTTTCATTGTGCCATAACCATAATACTTATCATCATCTATATATGGCTCTCTCATCCATGCTGTCCTACTTTGAGGAGATCCATCTAGGAATATTTTTATTCCATTAATCTTCAAATTATTATAATATTCTTTTATGTTTTTGTAGAATTGTTGTTTTATATCTTCATAAATATTTTTGTCTGCATATCCAACTAAGTCTATATCAACTAATTTATTATTTACAATGTCTTGGTAAATATAAATTAATTCTTTTGGAAAAAATCCTTCTTGAACAGTTGTTATTCCATATGACGCATATTTCTTCTCTGCTTTTCTAACTGCTTCTCTTATTTGCATTATATCAGGCATAGGAGCTTTTTTTATATACTGAATATATGCATTCTCTTCTAAATATCCAGTAAGCTTTCCATTTATTTTTTCAATTTTACCACCTTCAGGTGCAATAGTATTTTCATTTATACCTAATTGTTTTAATGCCTCTGAATTAAATATCCCACTATGGCCAGACTGATGTGTTATAACTACTGGATTATTTGGCAAAACTTCATCAATTTCGCTTTTAGTAATATGTCTATTTTCTTCTAAATTGTTATGATCATATCCATTTGCAATTATCCATTCTCCATCATTAATATTATTATTTAGTTTGTACTTCACAAGTTTGTCCTGTATTTCTTTAACACTACTAGTTTGTTTTAATGATGCTTGTAAAAACTCATTCACAACAGCAGAAAAATGGCTATGCGCATCTATAAAGGATGGCATCATAGTCATTCCTTCTAAATCAATTAGTTTTGTCTCTGAATCTGCATTTTTCAAAATTTCTTTTTGCTTTCCTACTTGTCTTATTATTCCATTTTCTACTAGAATGCTATCTACATAATTTAAATTTTCATCAGCATTTTCTAAATTTTTTAATTTCATTTCTTCCTTTGAAATATTATTTTCCAAAGTAATAAAATCTCCATTATAGTATATTGTTTTCATAATTATCCATCCTTTTCTAAAATATAGAATCACATATTAAAACTATATTTATTTTGTATAGACTTAATTTTTTTATTCATATTTTATACTTTTCGATTTACAATTCCATAACTTCAAGAATGGTACTATAACTTGAAATACTAATATTTCCAATCTCCTCATACTCTATATCAGCATTCAATAACCACATTCCACCTAACATAGGCTCATAAAATATATCATTCTCTGAAATATTGAATATTTTTTTCTCTGTTCCACTTCCTAAATCTTGGCCCGCTATTCCAGAGCCACCATATTTTACGGTTAATATCAATTGATATCCAGTATAATCTCCTTCTATTTCTATTTTTTTATATTTAAATACTATAAATAGTACAAAAATTATAGCTAACAAAACTACTACAATACTTAATAATATCACTTTTTTCTTATTCATTTAATACTTTTCTCCTAAGAATATATCTCTATCAATGGCATTATCTAAACTTAAATCAATTAATTTATTCATTTTTGATTTTAGCTTTTCTTTTTCTATTTCAATATTTTCTATTAACTTACTTGATGAGTTCTCAGTAATAATGCTGTTTATTCTTGTTATAAATTTATTTACAATATTACCTTTGTTACTACATAATATTTTGTATGCATCTACAAAACAATTTTCTATTACTGTTTCTCTCATTGCTTTACATTTAGGACATTCTTGTTTCCCTCTCTTAACAAAATTCATACTATGTTTAAAACTTCTTCTTTGCTAATCCATTCCATATTAACACTTTTTAGAATTTCTTCCACTTCAAGTTTTTCTTCCATCATTTTTTTGACTTTCTTCATTTCTTCTTTCTTGTAATAGTTTATTAATAATTGATTTGTTTCTGCCATAGTTAAGACCTCCATTTAATTTATTTAAAAAACAAAAAGCAAGAAAAAAAGCTAGATTTCTCTAACTTAGTTTCTTGCTTTCAATTTTTCATATTAAGATAATATCATCTTGTTTTTTATACGTCAATGAATGTTTTTTGAAACAATTTTGAAATTTTATTTTGAATATAAATAATAATTTTATATCATTTATAAAATATACTATGTGTATTTCTTATACATCAAATGTATTTTAGAATACTAACAATGTATTTCATTTATGAATATTCTGTTTATTTTTTATTACATTTCAGTTATATCAAGCGTCTTTTCACTTTTTATTATTCTGCATTTTCTCTGTATATTTTCGCTGTTTACAGAGGACTAGAAAACTTGTTTTTCTATGTGTTTTCGAGATACGTTCTGTATCTCTTTCCTGCCTTTTAGTAATATTATTTAATTTAGTTTTAATTTTTAAATTTATAAGTCAATTTTTTAATTTTTTTGCCCGAAAATAATTTATAAGTCAAAATTTTCGATTTTTTCGTCCTATGAAATTTTATAGCACGGATTTTTCCATTTTTTCGTTCTATAAAAATTTATAGCACGGATTTTTTCAATTTTCCGTGCTATAAATTTTTGTAAAACGATTTTTTAATATTTTCCGTTTTATAATTTTTATTTTAAAAACAAATCAATATATTTTTGAAAAGCAAATACTTGATTTCTACTATATCCAGTTGTTTCTATAATAATATTCTTTTCTTTTAATGCATTAATACATACATTTAAAGTTGTTGGTTTTATATCTATTAACTCTAATATTTTCTTTCTTGAAACAATTGGTTCATCATACAATACATCTAATACTTTTTTAGCATTTTCTGGCTTTACTGGTAAATCCATTATAACCTTATCCATTTCCATTGTAAGCTCAACTACATTTCTAAATTTTTCTTTTGCTGTTT
>CAMMVE010000019.1 GCA_946500265.1 uncultured Clostridium sp. | reverse complement strand
ATCTTTCTAAGACAAAACCTGCTATTTGACCATCACATTTTAAAATATATGGATGTCTTTCTTCTTGTGTCCAATATAAATCTATATACTTACTTAATTTAAACAAGCCATTATCTAATAACTGAAAATTTGTTGTTTCATCTTCATAAAAGCTTAATTCATAAGTATATAATTGCATTAAATTAAAAATTATATTTTTATCTTTTTCTTCTACTTCAAATAGTTCAAATTTCATTTTACTTTCTCCTATTATTTACATATTCATTGTAGTAAATTCGTTATAAATCTAGATATATCTTCATTATCTTTACTTAAAATATAAACATTATCTTTTGCCCTTGTTATAGCAACAAATAATTTGTTTTTAAACTCATCATTTATTTTATTATACTTATTATCAAGTATTATAATTACATTATCATTCTCTAGACCTTTTGAAGAATGAATTGTCATAATTCTATTTTGTTTTTCTACTACATAATAATTATATTTATATTTTTCGTCTTCCAATTTAATGTTTATTTCTTGTATTGTATTTTTGCTTATGTCAATTCCTAATTTACTACAACTATTGACAAGAAAATATGTTAAATTAATATTAGTACTTATTTGAAAATCCCTTTGCTTAACTTTTGAATTACAATTAAGTAATATCGGTTCTATTTTTTCAAATGGATACTTATATTTATCTAATATGTTATCATAATTCAAATAATATTTCAGTAATTCATCTAATATATCAATATTTGCATAATAGTCATTGTACATCTTATTATCTAAATCGAGTTTTTTAGTATAAATTATATCAAAATCATCTTTATATAATTCATACATCTCTTGTGCTGTTTTATTACTTTCTGTTAAAATAAAAGTATTGTTTGGTAAAGCGTTCAAAAAATCTTTATCTATGTTGTCTATAACTTGTACATGAGATTCAGTATGAAATTTTCTTTCTAAGGAATTATCAAATATTTTATTAGCATAATATATTATACTAGGATGACAGCGAACACTTACATTTATTTTATATTCAGTATATCCTTTTTGAATTAATTTTTTAAATAACTCTGGTCTAGCACCTCTAAATTGATATATTGATTGATTTGCATCTCCAACCATCACTATATTTATATTAGTATTGATTTTTAGTGTATCAAAGAAATAATGCTGAAAATAATTTAAATCTTGTGCTTCGTCAATATAGATAGTAGTATATTTATTATTAAACCAATTCTTAAATATATCTGTTTTTACAATATAACTTGCGAAAAAGTATGATGGGAAAGAAATCTCATATTCATTATTTTTTAATTTTTGTAGCCATTCAGTATAATACTTATTTCCAATATTGTGATGGCTTTTATATAAATCATAATATCTTACTACTTCATTTGTTGACAAATAACGTCCGATTATTTTTCATTATATAATTTCCATCTATTTTTATATAATCTTCTGGGAAAAATATATTATTTGTTATAATAACTTGATTATCCCATTTGTTACAAGCTTTTAAGCCTCTATTAACAAAGGTACATATGATATTCTTTACAAATGAATCTATTGTACCTATAAAACAATTATCAATGTTAAATTTTTTATTTATTCTGTTTTTTAATTCCTCAGAAGCTTCTTTTGTAAAAGAACAAGCAATAATACCTTGATAATCTTTTATTTGTTGTAATTCTTTTTCTATTCTTCTTACAACTGTGTAAGTTTTTCCAGAGCCGTGGACAAGCAGAAACATAGATATATTTTTCTGTTGAATTTATAATACTAGATTGTTCTTCATCTAATATTTTCTTAATTTCTTCTGGCAAATTAATCATATAAAAAACCTACTAACACAGAATTTTTATTGTTTTCATTTACTTTTATATCTATATTATATTCATTAATAAAATAATGTAAATTTTTTAATTTTGCTTTTTTTAAGAAGTCTATTGCTTCGTCTGTTACAGTATTATTGCTATTTAACTTTATATATCCTATAAAATCTTCTTCAAATCCATCATTATGATGTGAAAAAATTATTCGGTTTTCTTTTAATAAATTACAAATATCCTCAATATTATTTTCTACTACATCTAGTTTTTTTTCTATATTTGTAAATCTAAATTCTAATTCTTCAACATTGAGTAATTTTTTTAACTTTTCTTTAGCATCATCATTTAGAAATTGTATACACCTTTCTAAGCCTGCATATCTGTATTCTTCTCTTCTAGGAACTTTAAATATATCATTATCAGTTTTTATAAATACATTTATACCCAATTTTTCAAGAAGTTCCTTTATTGTCTTAAAAGCTATACCATCAACAGCACATATTCCAAATCTTTTTTTGTTTATTTCATTACAAAATTCATTATCTTTAGACATTAATAAACTATAAAAGTATTTTTCAGAATCTCCTTCTATAAGTAGAACATTATTATAATATAACATTTCTGCTACTTCTACATTTATTAAATAACCGAAGTTTTTAAAATCTTCATTATTTATTTCATCAAAGTAATATATTTTTCTTTCCCTTTTAATTGGGTTATATGCTACTTTTATAATTTGATTTGTTTTTTCCAGATCAATTGTGTATGGCGAATGTGTTGTTATGATTAATTGACTTGGATTCATTTTTAATAATGCACTTATATAAACTTTTTGCAATAAAACATATAAATGATTTTCTGGCTCTTCAATAATAAATATTTTTTGTTTACTATCATTATATATCTTTGATTTTAATATCATTGAAAATATTTTGTTCTTTCCATCTCCTATATTATCATATTCATTATCATCACCGTCAAAAGCAACAACATTAAGTGATTTGTATATGTTCTCTTCTTTTATATTTGGTGATACTTTAAATTTCAAATCCTCAAACAATTCAGTAAAATCACCTTTTTCATTTATTTCTGTTTGTATTTGATTTACTATTTCCTCATTTTGTATACTTTTATTCAAATTTGAAATTTCATTTACTATATTATCACTAAAGAAAACACCTTTTTCTTTGTTGTCACTTTCTTTAAACTTAAAAAATTCTTTTTTTGATGATTCTATATCATATACTGGATTAATATATACTATTGCTAAAACTTTATCTAATTGTGTTTGAGTATTTATCCTTATTTCTTCAAAATCCATTTCACTATTACCATATAATAATGTGTCTTCATATTCCAAAGTATCTTCATTAAATTTGGATATTAATTTAACTAAAATATATTTTCCACTTTCGTCAATATGAATATAGTTACCAATTAATGCTAGTTGTTCATTTGTTAAATCGTCTGCTGTTAATTTTATTTCTATTACTATATCTTCTTTGTTTGAGTTAGTAGAATCTGTTAGAACAAATGGAATACGTCTTTTATTATAATCTAATACTTTCAGTATTGCGGAACAAATATTAGTTTTTCCACTATCATTTTGTCCTATAATGATAGAAACTTTTTCAATGGTATCTATATTTATATCTAATCCTCTATAATTTTTTATTTTCAAACTACTTATTAGCATTCTTCCTCCAAACTTTAATTTACAATTGATATTTTATAAATTAAAAAAGATATTAGTATAATTAAGATTTTCTCTATAGAATTTTTAATTTGTAACCTTTATTAAACCACCAAAATACTCTAACACACTATCAATAACATCTTTTATTGGTATTTCCAACCAGTTGTTATTTGCTGTATTAATTCTTGATTGAAATCTGCTATTATTCAAAATATTTGATAATCTCATAGTTACATCTTCTAATGACTTTTCTCTCATATTCTCGTCTTGAAAAATCAATATATCTATGTACTTTAATAGCTTGTCCTTATTTAAATTTTCATTATTAATTAAATAATAAAAATCAAAAATATCTTTAAATCTAGTAGAAGTAATACCAAACTTTAATAAAGACTTTAGTTTTTCGACAATTATTTGTTCTTTTGAGTTTATGAGTAAGCTGACACTTTCATCAATTATGTTAAAATCAAAATAGTATTCATCTTGCTCCATATCAAAGTATTTATGTACTCCAATATCCAGTTTGGAACTTATTGAATAATGATTCTTATCAGTAAGTGTTATATAAACTCTTTTTCCATCATAATCTTGATGATGTAACGGCTCAATTTTTCCAGTAATTTTTATTTTAATACCATCATCAGTATTATTTAATTCTTTTATAAAATTACGAATAGATTTATCTTCTAAAGAATATTTTATAAAATCAATATCCATATCTCTAGTGGCACGACGCATATCTTTAGATATATTATGCATTACAACTCCACCTTTTACAGTAATATTTTTTCGATATTTACTGTTACCAATTTTAAGCAAGATAATATCTTGTGCAACTTTTGGAATTGCGTCATCTTCAGAATACCCTGCTTCTACATATTTATTAACTAATTCATAAATATCCATTAAAACACCTCATCTTGTATTATTTCAAAAATTTTATCTCCATTTATAAAATATTGTAAGTATTCTTCTATCTTTAGTGTATCTAATGAATTTGCTATTTTTCTGTAATTAGATATTATTTCTTTATATAGATCATATCCGATTTTATTTTTATTTCTAGCTAAATCAATTAGCATTCTTTCTTTATCATAAATATTTATTTTAGTTCCTTCATAATCAATTTGAGTTTTTCCTAAATTATATAATTCATCTTTCATACGTATTTGCTGTATTTTTTTTGATGTAATTGTTGTTGCGTTTCTATTTGTTGCTAAATATATCTTATTTGGAATTACATCTGTCAAATTATGATAATAATAAGCCGAATAAGAAGTAAATACTCCATATGGATACTTCTTCATTATAACTGCTAGATAATGTGCACTAGGAATATCTGAATATATTCCCTTTTCTATTTTATAAAATTCTCCATTTTTAACAGCTTTTTCTATTTGATATGCACTTTTATATTTTAATAATAATTCTTTATATGTATATATCATAAAAATCACCAAATATATTTTAAACTAATCGCCGCCATAAGTCAATACTTTTGGTGGTGATTAGTTTAATCTTTTTAAAATCGACGATTATTTTAGATAAAAATATTTAATAATTTCATCTGAATCCAATTTATAATTGACTTTTTACAATTATAAATGTAAAATGTAGATAATATATTTATAAATATTTAGCTCTGTTAGTCCGTTTTAACGGTTACGATTTATTCGTGGTCTAGGATTAATAGAGCATTATTTTTATGTAATTTCAAAATTATTTTATCATCTTTTTCTAAACTAATAAATAGATCTTTATAAATCTTTATAAAATTTTTTTATCAAAGTGGTTGGGAGTTTATCCCATTGTTTGGATATTTAAATGCTGTTATATATAGGATGAAATATTAAAATATTTCTTGACAAAATTAAAATTGTTCTATTAAATATTGACTCATAAAGGTGCATAAATCACACAATATTTAACTTAAACATTTATGAAAAGTACTTACAAAAGGAATTACTTAAGGGAGGTGTGATTATGGAAAAAATACTTTTTGAATAAACAAAGGAAGAATTGTAATGGTATATTATATTGGAAGTATTAAAAAAAACGAAGGAAATGGTCATATAAAATCGAATAAAATTTCTATTTTATATACATTATTTTTTGTAGAAATTTGTCAAATCATATGATATAATTCTAAACAGTTGCAAATTTATATGCAGCCAATAATATAAATATATTAAAAAGGAGTGCTTCACAATGAAAATTCAAGTAATTGCGTCAACTAAAGTAGGGTATTTTTTGCCTAAAGAGGAGGCAGTAGATTTTTCAGGAAAATCTGCTGGAATATGCTATTTGCCTGATACTCTTGAAACTCTTTTCGCTGAGCCTCAAGAAAAAACTCAAAGACGAGCAAATGGTACCATTGCTTCTGGGCATCATAGTGTGTTTGGTCATCCTACATATAACCTTAGTTTAGAAGGTATCCCTAAAATACTTGCTATGATTTTAAATAATGAGAAGATGTATAATACATCTGAAAAATCTGCAAGATATACAAAAATGAATCCTTCTCCAGCAGAAAAAGCTTTATATGAAAAATGGATGAGCATATATGAAGCTCAAATTGCAAAAGTTTATCCAAATTTTGACCCTAAAAAAGTCAAAAAATTAGCTCAAGAAAATGCAAGATACCTTATCAGTATCTTTACTCCTGCAACTGTAATGGAATATACTGTTAATTTTGGGCAATTAAATTACATTATTAACTGGGCGAAAGATTACATTGCAAACGAAAAAGATACCGCATTTTCAGTAAAGTTAAAAGAAGTTTTTAGAGAATTTTTAAGTAGTATGCCTGACTTAGAAGTTCCGGGGCTTGACTCAAGACAAAAAAATAGAAAGTTTTCTTTCTTTGCGCAGAGAGAAAATCGTGAAGAAGAATTCGGAGAAAATTATTGTACAACTTACCTAGCAAGTTTTGCACAAGTTGCACAAGCTCAAAGGCACAGAACATTATCCTATGAAATGACCATACTTGATGAGCCACAATACTACATTCCTCCTATTATTAGAAATACAGAATTTGAAGATGAATGGATTAAGGATATTTCATCTTTAAAAGACTATTTCCCTCAAGGAATGTTGGTAAAAGTAAACGAAAGAGGTACCATTGAAAATTTTGTTTTAAAATGTACTGAGCGTTTATGTGGTGCTGCCCAATTAGAGATTACGCAACAAACAGACGAAATTATGAAAAAATATATTGCAGCAGTAAAAGACAAAACTGCTTTATATAACTATTTGTTACCTTATTCTAAAGGAGCTCGTTGTACATTCCCAGGTTGGAAATGTAATTCACCTTGTATTTTTGGTGGAAAAAATGCAATAAACAGAGTTATTTAAGCTTTAAACAAACTTGAAATTAAATGCAGTGAAATTTGGTGACAGATTTAAATCTGTCACCAAATTTCACTTTTAGGTCTGTCCCTTCTGTTCAATTTCTTAAACTTTTTGGAGTGTCCCTTTTGTTCAAGTTTATTTTTTATTTATCTAAATTTTTCACGCTTGGACCGTAAATCAAATTTCCTTTATAATCATATCTTGAGCCATGGCATGGACAGTCCCAAGTTTTATCTAAATTATTCCACGAAAGTTCGCATCCCAAGTGCTTACATACTGGATTTACTTTGTATATTTTTCCTTCATCATCTTTATATATTCCTATTTTTTGGCCATTTACTTCTACAATTTTACCTTCCCCATTTTGTATTTGATTTGCTTCTTCCTGAGGTACTTCTAGTTTTTTTACTACTAAAGAATTTACACTTTCTTTTACCATGTTTGTTACTTCTTTAATGTTTTTAATTGGTTCTAATCTTGTAGCTTTAAAGATTTCTTCATATTCATTTTTTTCTCCTAGAATCTTATCTGTTATAATTTTTGCTGCTATGATAGATGTTGTTATTCCCCATTTATTAAATCCTGTCGCCACATAAGCATTATCCCACATGCTTGAGAAGTTTCCTATATATGGTATTTTATCTAGCGTTATACAGTCTTCTGTATTCCAATGATATTTAATTTTTCCTTCTGGGCATAAACTTTTTGCAACTTCTTCTAAATATTTATAAGCATTGCTTAAGTCTATTGGGGCTCCGGTTTTATGATCGAATCCTACAACTATTAGTAAATTTTCGTCTCCAAACTTTGCTGTACGTAATGATATTGTTGGCTCTTCTGAACTAATATACATTCCCTTAAATAATTGCTCTCTTGTTTGCATTGCTATCCCATAGCTAGTTGACTGATACATTTTCACGAAATAAAATCCTGGTATATTTACAATTGGATATTTTGTTGTTATTACAATATATTTTGCTTTTACTTTGCAACCATTTTCAAGTGTTACTACATAATACTCGTCATCATCTTCGGTATCCACATCAACTACCTTCGAATGTTCAAATATCTTTATTCCTGAATCACTACATATTTTAGCAATAGCATTCCCGTATTTATATGGATTAAACTGTGCTTGATTTTCAAATTTAATACCTGCTATTGCTTTAATCGGTAATACTTGTTTCATTCTTTCTTTAACGGTATCTCTCTCTAAGTCTAAATTTTCCTTTTCTATATTATCTCCACTAATCTTCAGTTTCGCTCCTTTGTTTTCCACATAATCTGCACTATTTAGTTTATTTATCTCTATATCTTTAGCCTCAATTAGTTTTGAATTTCCTCCAAAATTATTTACCGCTTGGACCTCATCTTTTATTTTTTCTACTTCCTGTACCTTTTGAGTAAAAACATATGCAGGTTGATATTCAAAATCACAGTCAATTTTCTCTTTATCAATAATGTCTTTTATAGTCCTAATTGCCTCTTCATTTGCATCATAATATTTTCTTGCAAAATCTTTTCCTTTTGAATCCGTTAAATACTTATAAATCAAACCATGCTGACTTGTTATTTTAGCCGTGCTATTCCCGCTAGTCTGTTTGCAAATTTCATCTTTTTCTAGTAAAACTGTCCTTATATTATATTTACTTAAATTGTATGCTGTAGAAAGACCAGCAAGTCCACCTCCTATTATGCATATGTCTGTTTTAATGTTTTCTTCTAGCGCATCAAATTTGTTCCTTTCTTTTACACTATCTATCCAGCAAGACTTCATTATATAATTCCTCCCATTTTCAAATTTAATTTCCTATAATCTCATAATTTACATTTTACTCAAAAGGTTCTGTCTCCTTTGAGTGTAAATGGTAAAAACTAGATATAAAATTCTAACTTATATAAAAAATCTAATTATATTATTACCAATAAGCAGATTTTTAAACATAGATATAAATATTTGATTTTTTATCTCTTCTTCTGAACAAGCAGGAGTGTCCCAAAAGTTCAACAACTTGAACAAAAAGGAGTGTCCCTTTTGTTCAAGTTGTTCAAGTTATTTTCTTTTTAATACTGCTTCTATTTCTATTTCTCTATAATTTCTTTGTATTTTCAAAGTTACTTTATCTCCTGGTTTTTTGGTATATATATAGCATCTTAAATCACACATTCTCTCTAGCTTTTTTCCATCAATGCTTAGGAGAATATCTCCCATTCTTACGCCAGCTTCAGATGCAGCTGAATTTGTATTAACACTTGCCACATATATTCCCTCACTAAATTGCAAATTTTCGTCTATATAGCTCAATACATTTTTATCAAAAGCAAATACTCCTAGTGTTGCTTCATCAAATTTGCCATTTGTATTAAAACTTTCTATTACACTTTTTACTGAATTAATTGGAATTGCAAAACTTATTCCCTCTGCAGAAGTTATTTTTACTCCATTTATCCCTATTACTTGTCCATCTGCATTTACGAGTGGACCTCCGCTATTCCCAGGATTAATCGTTGCATCTGTTTGTATTAAATCTTCCATATATGTTTCTTTTTCATCTTCTATAAATTTAATTGTCCTATTTATTGCACTTACTATTCCTGATGTTACAGTTCTTTGAAATTCATATCCTATTGGATTTCCTATAGCGTATACTGTCTCCCCTACTTTTATATCATCTGAATCGCCTAAAGTTGCGACTTGTAGCTTCTTTTGGTTTATCTGAACAATTGCCATATCTATATCTGTATTTGACCAAACCACATTTCCATCATATGTTTTTCCGTTAGCTAGTGTAACATAGCACTTGCTATACTTTTCTCCGCTCACATGTGCATTTGTAAGAATATATCCATTTTCGCCTACAATTAAACCTGTTCCTAATCCTAGACTAGATATATTTTCATCAGAAAATATTCCGCTTCCACTATTCTTTACTTTTGAAATTCCTACAACACTATTGTTTATTTCAGCAATCATTTCAGTTACAGTTCCGTTATTTGCTTTTACCTCATCTAAAGTTTGCATTGTTCTTTCGGCAGTTACGTTTTGTCTAGTCAAATTACTTTCTGTAACTTGAGTTTTTTCATAGAGTATGTATGACAATATCAAAATCAAAAAAACTAAAAGGAATATAAATACTTTAGTTAAGCTTCCTTTTAGTTTTTTCTTTTTATCTTGTTTATAATAATCATTCATTTAACTTCCTCCACTACAATATATTTATCTATATTATAGCCAGAGAAAATTATTTCTAAACAAGTTTTATTTCACATTTTCTAATTTTTTCAATTCCACAAATCTCTTTACTTTTTGTGTTGTTGTTTTTTCTAGTGGTTCATCTGTCAAAATAATTTCTTTAATGTGTTTAAATGTTGGTAAATCTTTGTTGATATTTTTTATATCTTCCCATACTAATTTTTCATATTCTTTTTGTGCTTTTTTTCCAAAATGATCTACTAAATTATCTTTGTTATACACAATTTTAGCACATAATAAAGTATCTGTTTTGCTTTTGTTTCTAGCATATACTATATTTTCTGCAACATAAGGTAATTTATTTATTAAAAATTCTAATTCTTGTGGATATATATTCTTTCCATTTCTTAAAACTATTATATCGCTTTGTCTTCCTGTTATGAATATAAATCCATCCTCATCTATGTATCCATAATCTCCTGTGTGTAGCCATCCGTTTTCCAAAGCTTTTTTAGTTGCTTCTTCATTCTCATAATATCCAAGCATTATGTTTGGACCTTTGCCTAGAATCTCGCCAACTCCATCTTTATCTGGATTATCTATTTTTATTTCAACATTTTTTAATGGTATTCCTATAGAACCTGCTCTTTTTCTTTCAGATGATTCAGCTGTTAGAACTGGTGAACTTTCAGTTAATCCATATCCTTGAATTAGCTCTATTCCTAAGTCGTTGTACCATTCAATTGTAGCTTTGTCCATTGGTGCTGCTCCATAAAGTACAACTCTTAAATATTCATCAAATTGTTTTAATACTGGTTTAAACAATTTTTTCCTTACATCTATTTTGCATTTCAAAAGTCCATGAGAAAGTTTAGTCATTTTATCAATTAAGCCTTTTTTACCACTATCTGCAATTGCTTTTTGAATTTTCTTTGCCATTGTTTCAAGCACAAGTGGAACAGCTACAAATATGGTTACTTTGAACTCTTTTAAATTGTCCGCTATATATCTTAGCCCCTCGCAAAATGCAATTGTAGCACCACAGTATGTTCCATATAAAATTGTTATACTGCATTCAAATGTATGATGTATTGGTAAGAATGAGAGCAAAGTATCTGATGGATACATCATAAAGTTATATTGATAATTAGATACGTTTTTACAAATATTTTCTTGTGATAACATTACTGCTTTAGGTTCGTTTGTCGTTCCTGAAGTAAATAGCATCACATACATTTCATTTTCTTTTATTTTTACATCATCATATTTAGTTTTACCTGATTTTATAATATCTTCCCCATCTTGTAGCATTGTTTCAAATTTTAAAACGCCATCTTTTTCTATATTATCCATGCAGATTTTATATTTAATATTGCAACCTTGTGCTATAGCTTCATTAACTGCATTTTCATATTTTTCATCATAAACTATTGCATCTACTCCGCTTCTTTGTAATAATTTTTCTATTTCTTTGTCTGTTAAGGCTTTATCTAATGGTACTATAATTCTTCCTGCTGTAGTTACTCCCAAATATGTAATAACCCATTCATATCTGTTGTTTCCTATAACAGCAACTCTTTTAACATCAGAGTCTAATACTTTTTCTGCTACTTTTTTAATATCTTCTACAAATTGTTTATATGTAATCTCATGAATTTGCTTGTCTTTCTTATATTTAAAGGCAACATTATCATCGTCAAAACTCTCATACCTTTTGACTAACTCTCTAAAATTTGATATTTCTTCATAATATTTTATAGACTTCTTTCCCATTAGGCTTTCCTCCTATTTTTAATTTTTTTACACACATTTTACTATAAAATGGAAATATTTTCAATATCTAAAATTTTTGTTACTATTTAAAGGTTTATATAAACTTAAAGTCCGCGCAGGGAGTTTATAATTAAAAAAGTTGAACGACGCAGGTAGCTCCGTTGGGACGGAGTGAAACTTTTTTAATTAAAACTACCGTTGCAGGACATGCGTAATTTAATAACCTTTAAATAGTAACAGAATTTTTCGTAAATTCCATTTGAAATGCAACAAAAATTTCTATTTTTTGTCAATTTTCATCTTGTTTTTTGCCAATATTGATAGTATAATTTTGTAAGAGTTTTATTATAAGGTGGTTTTTATGAATGCAAAATACAATTTAACAATTCCACAAAATAATATATGGCTTGTGGAAAACTTTTACGATGACAAATCTATTAATATATTAGCAGGAACATTCTCCATAAAAACTGGCTTCAATATAGAATTAGCTAAAAAAACAGTAAATAAATTTTTTGAACTGAATGATGCTGCTAGATTAAAATTTATTAAAGATGGTAGTTCTCTATATCAATATGTTGAAGAATATAAACCATTCGATGTAATAACAAAAGATATTTCAGGATTAACTGAAAAGCAATGTATGAAATTAAAAAATGATATAATTGCAGAGCCATTAGACATATCTAAGAATCCATTTAACTTTATCTTATTAGACAGAAAAGATGGTTATGGTGAAATCTTATTGAAATGTCATCATTTAGTGTCTGATGCATGGTCTGTATCTAAAATGGGCACAGCTCTGCAAAATATTTATGAAAAGTTTTTAAATAATGATAACAATTTTGAAAAAGAACCTAGCTATATAAACTTTGTTAATGATGAACAAAGTTATATTAATAGTTCTAAATATGCAAAAGATGAAGAATTTTGGAAAGAATATTTAAAAGATTTTTCTGAACCTGTAGGTTTAAAATCCAAAGAAAATTTATCAACTAATGCTCAAAGATTTCACAGAGTATTAGATGGTTCTTTAACTCACAAAATATATGAATTTTGCAAGAATAATAGATTATCTCCATATTCATTATTCTTATCAGCAATAGCAATTTATACTCATAGAATAACAGAAAGTAACGATATTATTATCGGTACTCCTGTTCTTAATCGCTCTAATTTTATTCAAAAGCAAATCCAAGGAATGTTTGTTGCAACTGTACCAGTTAGATTTAAATTTAATACAAACATGAGCTTTATTGACTTCTGTAATAGTACTGTTTTAAACAGTATGAAAATATTTAAACACCAAAAATTCCCATACAATAAAATAATGAAAGACTCTTCTAATGGAAGCAATAATGAAAATTTATTTAATATTGCTTTTTCATATCAAAATGCAAGAGCACAAATAAATTTAGATAAATACAATATAGACTGGATTTTTAGTGGAAAAATTCAAGAAGAAGTAGAATTTCATTTATTAGACTTAAATGATAGTGGTCATTTAGAATTCGATATTGACTACTTGACTGATATATTTGATGAAAAAGAAATAGAATATATATTTAACAGAATTTTAAATATTATTATCGAAGGAATGGATAATAATCCAAATATTTCTGAAATAGATATAATGTCTAAATCTGAGAAAGCAGCTGTTTTAAGTATTAATAACACTATAAAACCATATGAATCTCAAAAATCTGTAATTGAAATTTTTGAAGAAGTTGTAGGCAAACATTCTAATGATATTGCTTTGATTTTTGAAGAGCAAAAAATGACATATGCTGAATTAGATAGAAAATCTAATAATATTGCTATGTTTTTAAAAGAAAATGGCATTGTTCCAAATGACAAGGTTGCAATTTGTATAGATAAATCGTTCAATTTAATCATTGGCATCTTAGCTGTATTAAAATGTGGAGCATGCTATGTTCCTTTAGATGCCAATTACAGTGATGATAGAAAAAAATATATATTAGAAGAATCAAATGTTAAATTATGCTTATGTGATGAGAGTTTTAATTTGAATTTTAAGAGCATAAATATTACAGACATTAGTGCTGATTTATCTATGAATAAATTAGACTCTAGTTCTGTGTTAGACAAATGCCATGAAAGAGCTAATTTTAAACCATGCTATGGAAATGGCTCTACTCCTATATGTATTTTATATACCTCTGGAACAACTGGTAATCCAAAGGGTGTAGAAATAATTAGTAGAAATATAGTTAAATTAGTTACTAATATAACATATATGGATTTTCCTGAAAATGCAAGAATTTTGCAGGTTGCATCTACTGTTTTTGACTTATCTATTTTTGAGTTTTGGGCATCTTTGCTTAATGGAAAAGCATTATGTTTAATTACAAAAGATAACTTATTGAATTTTAAATATTTGAAAAATTATATTGACAATAATAATATAAATATAATGTGTATTACATCAGTTTTGTTTAATCAAATTATATCAAAACATATCAATGTGTTTGAGAATATTGAGCAAATTTTGACTGGTGGGGATAAAATTTCTGCCGAGCATGTTAAAATATTAAAAGATACATATCCAGAAATTAAAATATATAATTCATATGGTCCAACTGAATGTACTTCTTTTTGTACCATGTATGAAATAACTGACTATAATAAAAAATATATACCTATTGGGAAGCCTATATCAAATTCAGCTTGCTATGTACTAAATTCAAGCAATGAATTAATGCCATTTTATTGCACCGGTGAACTTGCAATTGGTGGAGATGGTGTTTCTAATGGTTATATAAATAATCCTGAAAAAACACAAGCAAGTTTTATTGATAACTGTTTTAATGATAATTTTATTAGCCAAAAAATATATAAAACAGGAGATTTAGTAAAACTGCATCCTGATGGAAATATAGAATTCTTAGGGAGAAAAGATAATCAAGTTAAAATTCGTGGATATCGAATTGAATTAGATGAGATAAAAAGCATTGTATTGAAATATCCAAGTATTGAAAACTGTGCAATAGTTATAAAAGAAGATGCTTTCAACAAAAGTAATAAGCATATTTTATTATATTTTACTGCTAAAGAAAAAGTAGATATTTCTTCTTTAAGCAAATATTTAAGTAAAAATCTTCAGTCATATATGATGCCTTCTGGAATAATGCAATTAGATAAAATGCCAATGAATTCTAATTACAAAGTAGATACATCTAAACTTCCAGAAATAACTTTAAATGCAAAAAAACATTTAAAACCAGAAACCGAACTTGAAACTGAATTATATAATTATATTAAAAAGCTATTAAATTTAGAAAAATTTAGTGTAGATGATAATTTATTTTCATTAGGTTTAGATTCTCTATTTGCAATAGAATTATCTAATTTTATTAGTGAGAAATATGATGTAAACATCTCTACAAAATTGATTTTAGAGAATAATACAATTTTAAATTTAGAGGAATACATAAAAGAGAATGCAAAAGAGGAAACAAATGAAACTAGAGGCAATACAAAAATAACGAAAAATTCCCCTGAAAACAATATAGTAAGTAATGCAAAAAATAATACAGAAATTAACGCATTTAACAGTAATCACGAACAGACAGAATCAATTATAACCTCAGGTGAAAAGAGTGTTTACTTAGAATGGTTAAAAAATCCTTCAAACACTTTATACAATGCACCATTTGAGTTAAAGCTAGATAAAAATATTGATACCAAATTGTTAAAAGACTGTATTTTAAAAACAATATATAATAATAAGAATATGTGTGCTAAATACAGTTTAGAGAACAATGAAATTACAAAAACATATGTGGCAGAACCACTATATGATGTAAAAATAAATAATGTTTCGGAAAAGGATTATTTACTAATAAAGGATAATTTTGCAAAGGCTTTCAATTTAAATGAATTTCCTTTATTTAGAATTGAAATATATATTACAGAAAAAAATGTTTATGTTTTATTAGATATTCATCATATTATATTTGATGGAAGTTCATTTGTAATTTTTATGAACGAAGTATCTGATAGATATAATAAAATTGCTGTAGAAGAGAAAAATAATAAAGAAATAAACATACATGTTTCTGATTCTTTATTAGAAGAGTCCAAGAAATTTTATATGGAGAATTTTGCAGATGACATTCCTGTAAATGATTTACCATACGATAAACCAAGAGAAAAAGAGCGCAAATTTATTGGGAACCATATTTCATCAGTTATAGATGAAAACCTAACTAAAAAAATAAATGAATTTATAAAAAATCATTCTATTACTTTAAATACATTTATGCAAGCTGCCTTTTCAATTATGTATTCTAAATATACATATAGTGAAGATTTAATTTATGGTATTGCATATTCTGGTAGAGATAGTAAAAATTTAGAAAACATTATAGGAATGTTTGTTAGAACAATTCCATATAGAATGAATATTAATTGGGATGATAGTATTACACATTTTATCCAAAATATGCAAAAGCAAACTTTGGATTATATCTATTACAGCAATTATAGCTATGATAATTTAGTTAAGGATTTAGAAATCCCAAGAACAAGCAACAGAAATGCATTATTTGATGTTATGTTTGTATGTCAAAACATGCATATTGATAGTTTTAAATTTGGAGATATAATTGCTAAATTTGCTCCTGTAATTAGAAATACATCCAAGTTTGATTTTACATTTGAGGTTATTCCTACAAATGACAAAATTAATATAAATTTAGAATATGATGTTGAATTATTCGGAGAAACCAACATGTATAGAATGATGAAACACTATATTCACATCATTGATGAAATGATAAACAAGTCAAATTTAAGTTTAAAAGATATTGAAATGATTTTGCCTGAGGAAAAAGAGCAAATATATAAATTCAATGATAATAAAACAAATTATCCTAAAAAGACAGTATGCAGTATATTTGAAGAACAAGTAATAAATCATCCAGACAAAAAAGCAGTAGTTTTTGGAGATAGTTATCTAACATATAAAGAGCTAAATGCTAAAGCTAACCAAATTGCAAGATACTTAATTAATCAAGGTTTAAAGCCAAAACAAGTTGTAGCTATTATGATAGATAAATCTTTAGAATATATGCCTGCTGCTATAGCAGTATTAAAATGCGGAGCAGCATATACTCCAATTATTGAGGACTTGCCTGATGAAAGAGCAAAATATATGATAGAGAATGCTGGAGCTTCATTTGTTTTAACAACTAAGAAATTTTTCAGAAAAATTACTGATGTTCCGGAAATATATGTTGATGACGAAAATTTATATAATGATTTACCAACTGATAACCTAAATTTAAAATGCGATATTGATGATGTATTTCATATTATATATACTTCTGGTTCAACTGGTGTTCCAAAAGGAAATATGATTAAAAATAGAGGAATTATAAGGCTTTTACTAGATACAAATTATGTTGATTACACAGATCAAGACGTAATGGTAACATCTGCCTCACTTACATTTGATATATCCGGATTTGAATTATGGGGTGCTATGCTTTATGGAATGACACTTCATATGCTTACAAAAGAGCAAATAATGAATATAGATTATTATTCTAAATATTTAATTGAAAATAAAATTACAACTACATTCTTAGCCACACCAATATTTCACTTAATGGTCGAAGAAAATGTTGATATGTTTAAGAATATGAAATCTATATACGTTGGAGGAGAAACACTTTTACCTAAATATACAAATATGTTATTTACAGCTTATCCTAATATAAAAGTATACAACGCATATGGTCCGGCTGAAATAACAGTTATTTGCTGTGCAATGTTAATTAATAGAATTTATGAGAGTTATGAGGATATTCCTTTAGGAAAAATTGCAAGTAATAATACTGTATATGTTTTAGATAAATGCCAAAAACTTTGCCCTGTAAATATACCTGGTGATCTATATGTATTTGGAGACGGTCTTGGACTTGGATATGTAAATAGACCAGACTTAACACGTGAGAGATTTACATACATAGATGGTTTTGACGGTTTATCATATAGAAGCGGAGACTTAACTAAGTGGAATAATAATGGTGAAATTAGATTTATGACCAGAATTGATAAACAGGTAAAAATTAGAGGACAAAGAATTGAACTTTCTGAGATTCAAAATAAAATGCTAGAATTACCAGAACTTAAAGAAGCTGTTGCAATTGTAGTAACAAACAATGATAACAAATATATTATTGCATATTACACTACAAATGCAGATATATCTACAGAAAGTATTCATGAATATTTATCTAAGTATTTACCAGATTATATGGTTCCATATAAGTTAGTGGAAGTTCCAGAAATTCCATATACCCATAATGGAAAAATAAATAGAGCAAAACTTCCTGAGGTTAATTTTGTTGAAAAGCATATCTCTAAAGGAGATGTTTCACCTGAGGAGCAAACAATAATAAAAGCTTTTGAAACCACCTTAAAGACTAAAAATATATATTCAGATTCAAATTTCTTTGAAGTGGGTGGAGATTCTTTAAGTGCTGCAAGACTTGTCGCTGAGCTTCAAGCACATAATGTTTATGTTTCATATGGAGATATTTTTAATTATTCAACTCCTAGGGCTTTATATGAATATTTATATTTAAATAAAATAAATGACATTATGTCTGGAAAAATTGCTAAAGATATAGATTTTACTAAAATAGATAGGCTATTAGAAGAGACAAGCTACAAAGGAGAAAAAATCAACTTATATGAACACATTGGAAATGTTTTGCTAACAGGTGTAACAGGATTTTTAGGTGTCCATATTTTAAAAGAACTTGTATATAATAATAAAGTAGATAGAGTGTATTGTTTAGTAAGACAGAAAAATAATCTTTCATCTGAAGAAAGATTTAAAAAGCAGTTGGCCTTTTTCTTTGAAGCGGATGTTGTTAAAAAAATAATGAGTAAAACTTCAGTTGTTAATGGAGATATAACTAACCCTCAATTATTTAATGATGAATTCAATGAAAAAATAGATGTTATCATCAACTCTGCTGCCAGAGTAAAACACTATGGTGATTATAATAAATTCTATAATGTTAATGTGCTAGGCGTTAAAAATTTAATAAATTATTGTATAGAGAATAATACGAAATTAATACATATTTCTACACTTAGTGTCTCTGGAAATATTATAGAGTCTGGGCAAACAATGAAGCAAGCTGTGTTGAAAGATACTAATTTCAATGAAAAGAATTTATATATCGGACAAGATATTGAAAACGTATATGTTAATACAAAATTTGCTGCAGAAGTGGAAATATTAAATGCAATTATTGAGTCTGGACTAGATGGCAAGATACTAAGACTTGGTAATTTAACGGGAAGATTTTCAGATGGAAAATTCCAGCCAAATGTTGAAGACAATGCATTCTCTAATAGAGTAAAAGCTTTAATAGAAATTCATGCAATGCCAAAATCAATGTATGAAAAATATATTGAAATGACACCTATAGACGTTGTTTCAGATGCAATAAACAAAATAATGGAAATATCAAATAAAAATATTGTATATCATTTATTTAACCATAATCATATTCCTATGCCATATTTTGTTGAAATATTGCAGTCATTAGGAGTTAAAGTGGATATACTTGCAAAAAATGATTTCACTAATTTGCTTCATGACTATATGCAAGATGAAGAAAAAATTAAAATTATTCAAGGAATTATTCCAGATATTGCAGAAGATGGATCTTTAGAGTATAATGATAGTATCGTTATAAATTCTGATATTACAAAAGAAATTTTGCATAATGCCAAATTCAACTGGCCAGTACTTGGAAAAGATTATATTTTAAAATATTTGGAATATTTGGAGAAAATAGAATTTATAAATTTCGATAATTTATAGGCTTTATATTAAAAATAGTACATATTAAAAGCTAATTAATTAGGTGCATATTTAGTTTTTCAAATATGCACTTAATAAAAAATATTAATGAACTAAAGAAGGAGTTTATGTATGTTAGACCGTTATGTTGAATTATTACTTTTTGTAACTTTAATCGCTACAATTTCACTAGCTTTTTTTACAAATAAAAAGAAAAAAGAATCCTTATATAAACTATTTAGAGTGCTATTTATTTTGCTATCAGTTCACGTATTTGCACTAATGCTTCTATTCTACTGTAAGGATAAATTTATAAACCAAGAAAACTTATTATTCATTGATGGAATAAGTTATATTTCAACATGTAATTTGCCTGTTATCCTATACTTTATAGCATTAAAATATGAGAATAAAGATATAAAATTAAAAAAATATTGGTTTTTATTTATAATACCTATATTAACACTTTTAATAATTTTTACAAATCCTATGCATCATCTATTTTGTAAAAATTACTCAATAAATGTATCAAATGTTGATTTAGGACCATATTTCTATATTCACATGATTTATACATATGCACTTTTAGTTATAGGATTTATAAAAATCATCAAAACCTCTATTAAACGAGCAGGTTTCCTATCGTTTGGTACTATTTTAATTATTATAGGTGCTTGTGCACCTGTAATACCTAATTTGCTAGCATCTTTGCAAATTATATCTATGGATACATATGTTACACCTATAATGTTTTTAATTACAGCTATATGTTTTTATATTTCTATTTTCAAATTAAATTCATTTGATGCTGTGCCTATAGCTTTAAAAAGCATTGTAGATATAATGACAGACGCTTTTATAGTTGTTGAAAAAAATGGTAATATATCATATGCTAACAAAACTTTCTTAGATAATTTATCACCTTTGGTAAATTTGAATATTAATGATAATTTATTTAAAAAAATAAATAAATCGAAAAATAGAACATATAACGGATTAATCACAGCAATTGAATATGCAGAAAAGACACAGAATTTAACTAAGAGAAGTTGGCACATTAGTCAGTCAAAAATTAGGAAATTTTTTGAAATTGATATCCAGCCAATAAAATCCGCTGGAAAATCAGATTTAATTATAGGTTTTTTAATTGTGTTTAAAGACGTAACACAGCATGTGATAGATATAGAAACAATACAGTCTAATCAAAACCTACTTATGGAAAGAGAACGTTTAGCATCACTTGGTCAACTAATTGGAGGAATTGCACACAACTTAAAAACCCCTATAATGTCTATATCTGGCGCTGCAGAAGGTCTTACAGATTTAGTACATGAATACGATACTTCTATTGAAGATCCAGAAGTAACTCCTAAAGACCATCACGATATTGCTTCTGACATGCGAAGTTGGATAGATAAAATTAAGTCATATACAGAATATATGTCAGATGTTATTACAACTGTAAAAGAGCAAGCTGTTACTCTTTCTGAAAGTCAAAAAGTTGAGTTTAGCATAGATGAATTAGTCAAAAGAGTAGACATTCTGATGAGACATGAATTGAAAAATGCTTTGGTAACATTACATACAGAAATTAATATAAAACACCACAAGAAATTGCATGGTAATATAACTAGCTTGGTTCAAGTAATAAATAATATGATTTCAAATAGTATACAAGCATATAATGGAGAGCCCAATAAAACTATAGATTTAATTATAAATGATGATTCGAACTATATTACTATTTCAGTTAGAGATTATGGATGTGGACTCTCGCAAGAAGTTAAAGATAAATTGTTTAAAGAAATGATTACTACAAAGGGAAAAAATGGAACAGGTCTCGGTTTATTTATGTCGTATTCTACCATTAGGGCACATTTTAATGGAGATATTAATTTTGAAAGTGAACCTGGAAAAGGAACAGTATTCCACATTATACTTCCTATTAAATAATGCAAATGTGCAATAGTAAATTATAATGTAAATTTTAACCAATTTTAGACTTTTTGACAAAAAATATTGATTTTTGGAAACAGAATTAATATAATATAAGCGGATATTATATTAGTTCGTGGATATATATTACGATAAGAGTAATTTTAAACAAAAGTAGAACTTAGGCGACAGATTTAAATTTGTCCACGCGTTTTACGTATGATTTTCCTATACAATAGGAAATAATAGAGTATTAAATTATTGGTTTATAGGTTATTCCTTTAAAAACCTAAATTACTGAAATGAGGATGGGTGTATCTATGAGAAAAAACGAAAACATTAAACCTTCTAATGGTTATAAAATCATTGCAGTTGACGATGAAGAAGGAATTGTAGATTCTCTTTCTATATTTTTAAAAAGATCTGGATATGAATTTACAGGCGTTACTAACCCCATGGAAGCAATTGAAAGAGTAAGAAATGAACACTTCGACTTAATGGTACTTGACTTTATAATGGACCCTATTCATGGTGACCAAGTTGTTGAAGAAATTCGTAAGTTCAATAAAGAATTATACATATTACTATTAACAGGTCATAAGGATTTAGCTCCACCACTTGAAACTATTAGAAGGCTAGATATTCAAGGATATTGCGAAAAAAGCGATAAATTTGACCAATTATTACTTCTAATAGAATCTGGAATTAAATCTATAAAACAAATGAATGAAATTAAAAGAATAAATCAGGAACTTTCTGATACATATGAAAAACTAGAAAAAGCATATTTAGACAGTATTCAAACACTTAGATATACTGTTGAAGCAAAAGACCCATATACAAGAGGACATTCTGATAGGGTTTCTGAATATTCAGTATTAATTGGAAAAAAATTAGGACTATCAGAAGATGAGATTAAAACACTTCAAGTAGGTGGATTATTCCACGATATTGGAAAAATAGGAATACCTGATAGCATTTTATTAAAAGATAGCAAGCTTACAGATGATGAATACTCAGAAATAAAGAACCACCCATCAATAGGAGCACATATATTATGCAATGCAGAAGTGTTTAAAGACATAATCCCTATAGTAAAGCATCATCATGAAAGATATGATGGAAGAGGTTATCCGGGACAACTAAAAGGAGAAGAAATACCATACTTAGCAAGAATTGCAGCTGTAGCAGATGCATTTGATGCAATGACATCAAAGAGAACATATAGAAATTCACTACCAATAGATGTTGTGCGTGAAGAAATAGAAAAGAATTTAGGCACACAATTTGACCCAGAGATAGGCAAAACTTTCTTAGAGATAATTGATAATGAGTATGATAAAATAAAAGAAATACAAGAACAATATCCAGCGTAGGTGCTGGATATTTTTTAGTTTATATGCCTCTCATTTTCCCCCATTAGTAGCCATAGCAATACCTTTTCTACTTTTTACTTTGCTTTGTATTTTTTTATACATCTACCTCATATTGCTTTTTCAGTTTTACTTTACATACAGTTGGACACGGAACGAATATCCGTGATCATAGTAGTTTCCAGTCCTGAATCGATAAGCAGCGTAATTATCGCTATCTCCGGAAGCACCCCCCTCTAGCAACACAATTTCCATTACCAGCATATTCTGTAGTCCATTCCCAACAATTACCAAGTAAATCATGGATGTTACTATATTGGTCTGCTGAATATGCTCCCGTATTTTGTTTATTTCCAGTTCCTATATTTCCATAACTACTGCTTGTTGTTGTTGCTAATGTATATCCTGCACTATTTGTCTGACATATAAAATTTAATGCTGTATCCCGTGCATAACTACTTATTAGTTCACTTACCACATTATTGTTTTTTCCATTAGTGTAAAATAGTTGCAGGAGGTCGGATATGAATACATTAAAAATTCCAGAAAACCATAGCGGAGTAAGCAAAACATTACGCTTGCCAGAAGATATTGTTGATGATGTACAAAATTTAGCTAATCTTAAAAATTTATCTTTTAATAAAACAATTATCACATTAATAGAATTTAGTTTGCAAAATTTAGACGAGCAAGATAAAATCAAATTAAAAAATTTACGTAAATAAAGTCTTTGAATAATTTATGACTTATATTTTTGGCTTATATTGGTTTATATTTATAGCCAATACTTATAATATTTACTTATATTTGTATACAAATTTCTGTATCATTATCTAAGAACATTTGTATACTATTTTTTGATGTTTCTACTTTATATACTTGATTTAAATTTATACTTATATAAGTGTTTTCTTTTTCATCTCTTAGTGTTAATGTATCTAGTTTTATTTCATATGTTAAAGAATTAATGAAAAATTTACTTGATATAAATCCAGTTTGGTTAATTACAATTGGCTTTTGTACATGTTTATTTAGCTCTCCTAATATTTTTTCTTTTTGTTCTTCTTTCCTCTTTAATCACATTCCTTCCTTAAAATACAAATCAGCCTTATCTTTCCAAATTCATAATTTTAATTTTAATTTTATATTTATATTATGTGCTGTTTTTTAAGTTTTATACATCTTTAGTATATATTAACATCTAGGTTTTGTTTTGTATATATTATATTTTTGCAGTACAATTTATCTTGCAAATTTTATAAGTTATAAGACAAATTGAGGGGACAGATTTGAAATCTGTCCCCAATCTTGTTAATTATTAAAAATTAAAATTTGAGTAATATTACTTTGTTATATTTTCTACTTTTCTCTTAAATATCTTTTTAATAGGAATGTTAGGAAATATGGAAAAGTATAAAATTTTCCGTTAAATCCTATACTTTTGTGCTCTAACAGTTTAAAGCACGCAAATATTTCACAAAATTCCAGCTGTTTTCAATAGTTTTTTCACAAAATTCCGGCTATTTTTCGTCAAAAAATCACAAAATTCCAAGTAATATTTCTCTATAAATTTTTTAAGCTAAGTATAAAGTATATTTCGAAAATTTTTGCAGTGACGCGTAGCGACCAAACGAGCTTTGCAAAAGCGAGTGCGATTCGAGAAACCTAGCAGACGAAACGAAAATTTATTTTCGTTTCAGAATGCTTAGATGGTTTCGACTAACAAGTCACAAAAAAATTTGAGAAATATACTTTATACTTAGCCTATTATTCAATTTAAAAACATTTAAGTAACATCCTACACTTTCATGCTTAATTTTACCTTTTGTCTATCTTGGTCTATTCCAATAACTTTAACCTTTACAATATCTCCTACAGAAACTACATCTGATGGATTTTTTACAAAACTATTGCTCAATTCTGATATATGTACTAGTCCATCGTGCTTTACACCAACATCTACAAATGCTCCAAAATCTGTTACGTTTCTTACTGTTCCTGTTAAAATTTGTCCTTCTCTTAAATCTTCAAATTTAAGTACATCTGCTCTTAGCACTGGTTTTGGCATTTCCTCTCTTGGGTCTCTTCCTGGCTTTGATAATTCATCAATTATATCTTTTAGTGTCATCTCGCCCACTTCGAGTTCTTTTGCAGTATTTGGCACGTTTATTTCTGCAAGTTTTGTTTTAATTTCTTTTAATTTTTCTTTATCTGTTAAATCCTCTTTATTGTATCCTATTTTGTTTAACAATTTTTCTGCTATTTCGTAGCTTTCTGGGTGCACTGCTGTTACCTCTAACGGATTTTTTCCGTCAAATACACGTATAAATCCTGCGCATTGTTCAAAAGCAGCCTTTCCTAGCTTTGGAACTTTTAGCAATTCTTTTCTTTCTTTTATTTTTCCGTTTTCATCTCTAAATTTCACAATATTGTTTGCAATTGTTTTATTTATTCCTGATATATATTGTAAAAGTGATGGTGTTGCTGTGTTTACATCCACACCAACTTTGTTAACAGCATCTTCTACAACTCCTGTTAAGCTTTCTGAAAGTTTCTTTTGGTCAACATCATGTTGATATTGTCCTACACCAATTGATTTTGGGTCTATTTTTACAAGTTCTGCTAATGGGTCTTGCAGCCTTCTTGCTATTGATATAGCTCCTCTTAATGATACATTAATATCTGGATACTCTTCTGTTGCAAGTTTTGATGCAGAGTAAACTGATGCTCCTGCTTCTGAAACTATTGCATAATGCACATCTTTGCCAAGTTCTTCTTTTGCTCTTTTTATTACATCTGCTACAAATATTTCAGATTCTCTTGATGCAGTTCCATTTCCTATTGCAAACATATTTACATCGTATTTTTTTATAAGGTTTAGTAATACTTTTGCTGAATTTTCAACATCATTTTGTGGCTCTGTAGGATAAATAGTTGTAGTCTCTAGCACTTTTCCTGTTTCATCTATTACTGCTATTTTGCATCCTGTTCTATATGCAGGGTCAAATCCTATAACTGTTAAATTCTTAATTGGTGCTCCCAAAAGCAATTGCTTTGCATTTTTACCAAATACCTTTATAGCCTTTTCCTCTGCCTTTTCAGTCAAATCAGAGCGAATTTCTCTATCTATTGAAGGCTCTATTAATCTTTTCCAACTATCTTCTATAGTCCTCTTTAAATAATCCTCAAACTGAGTATGCCCTACAATAATGTCTCTTTCTATATATGCTAAAATTTTATCTTCTGGCTTGTCTATTTTTACTTTTAAGAAATCCTCTTTTTCGCCTCTGTTTATAGCCAAAATTCTATGACTAGGAAGTCTTTTAATACTTTCATTAAAATCATAATACATGTCATAACTTGACTTTTCTTCAGGATTTGAAGCCTTTACATTTATAACCGCTTCTCTATAGCAGATTCCTTTGATTTTCTTTCTATATTTTGGATTATCTGAAATATTTTCTGCAATAATGTCTAGTGCTCCCCCTATTGCCTCTTCTACATTTGCAACAATTTTATCTTTATCAGTATCATCTTCCACAGTATCCACATTTACAAATGCTTTTGCAATTTCTTCTATAGGTTTTGTTTCTTTTTGCTCCATTATAATATTAGCCAAAGGTTCTAATCCCTTTGCTTTAGCAACTGTTGCTCTTGTCTTTTTCTTAGGCTTATATGGTCTATAAATATCCTCAACCTCCGCAAGAGTTTTTGCCTCTTCTATAGATTTTGAAATTTCCTCTGTTAATTTTCCTTGTTCTTCTATAGATTTCACTACTTCTTCTTTTCTTTTTTCAAGATTTCTCAAATATGTAAGTCTCTCGCCTAAGTCTCTCAAAACCTCATCAGAAAGTCCACCTGTAACTTCTTTTCTATAACGAGCAATAAACGGAATTGTATTTCCCTCATCAATTAATTTTATTGCTGCTTCTACTTGATTTTCTCTAATATTTAATTCTTCTGCAATTATTTGTGATATTTTATTCATTCCTATCGTTCTCCTTTGTTATTTAGTTTTGTCTAGCTTATTTTACTATATTTATATGTGTTTTTCAATATATTTTTCTAACACTTTTTTTATAAAGAAAATAGTATAATATTATATAAACTCAATATACTAATTATATTTGATTTGTGTGTTTTTAGTTTGCACTATTTTTGATTTTGTGTAATTTCATACCTATGTTATCTTTGATTTTGTGCAAAATATGTATTGCATTATTCTTGATTTTGTGTTAAACTATGATTAAGTATTGAATAGGAGTTGATCTAATGAAGAGAAAAGTTTACAATGAAATTTTAAGATGGAAAAAAGAGAGTCAAGGAAAAACTGCTTTACTTGTTGAAGGAGCAAGACGTGTAGGAAAAAGTTATATAGTAGAAGAATTCGCAAAAGAAAATTATAAAAGTTATATATTAGTAGATTTTTCAAAAATATCTAATGAAGTTAAAGAATTGTTTGAAAATTATTTAGATAATTTGGATTATTTGTTCACATATGTATCTACCTATTACGGCATAAAGTTATATGAACGTGATACTTTATTTATTTTTGATGAAATACAGTTTTGTCCGAAAGCCAGAGGAGCTATTAAGCACTTAGTTGCTGATGGCAGGTATGATTATATAGAGACAGGTTCTTTAATTTCAATTAAGAAAAATGTTAAAGATATTTTAATTCCATCAGAAGAAGAAATGATTAAAATGAATCCTATGGATTTTGAAGAGTTTTTATGGGCAATGGGTAATGATACTTTGATGGATTTTATAAAAGACTGCTTGAAAAACAAAAGAGCATTGGGACAAGGACTCCATAGAAAGGCGATGGATTATTTTAAAGAATATTTAATCATTGGTGGGATGCCACAAGCGGTTTTGGAATACAGTATTTCAAGAGATTTTGAAAAAACTGATAAAATAAAAAGAAATATTTTAAATTTGTATAGAGAAGATATTAGAAAATATTCTGATGAATTAAATTTAAAGGTTGAGCAAATATTTGATACAATTCCATCACAACTCCAAAAACATGAAAAAAAATTTAACATATCGTCTCTAGATGAAAATGCTAGATATAGAAATTTTGAAGGGGCATTTTATTGGCTATCAGATGCCTGCCTAATTAATATAGCACACAACACAACTGAACCAAACATTGGATTAGGTCAAAGAATAGACAGTAATAGCTTTAAATGTTATTTATTTGATACCGGATTATTATTATCTATGACCTTTAATGAAAAAGCAATTATAAATGAAGAAATCTATAAGAAAATCTTGTTTGATAAATTATCTTTCAATGAAGGAATGATTTTAGAGAATATCGTGGCACAAATGTTAGTTGCAAATAATAGAAAGTTATACTTTTTCTCAAAAAATGGCAGACAAAATTCAGCAGAAACGATGGAAATAGATTTTCTCATTTCCACAGATATTGTAACTTCTAAACACAATATTATACCTATTGAAGTAAAATCAGGAGAAAGATATACTTATTCCTCTATTGAAAAATTGATGAATAAATATAGGGAATATTTAGCAGAACCAATTATAATTCATACCAAGGATTTAAAAGAAGAAAATGGGATATTATATATTCCTGTATATATGACAGAGTTATTGTAAGATTAGTAACTCCGAGACACCGGAAACAGTTTTAAATGTGTCCCAAGTCTCATTTTGTATAACAAAAGTGAAACCTTTGGGATATTTTTAAATGTATCCCAATGTTTCACTCACTTTTTATTTATCCTAGCTGCAAATATTCATCATAGCTTACTTCTCTATCTATTAAACCATCTTTCTTTATATCTAGTATTCTATTAGCTACAGTTTGTGTTAATTGGTGGTCATGTGATGTAAATAGTATTATTCCTTTATATTTCTTCATTCCTTCATTTAGTGCTGTAATACTTTCCATATCTAAGTGGTTTGTTGGCTCATCAAAGATAAGTAAATTCGCTCCTGAAAGCATCATTTTAGAAAGTACACATCTTACTTTTTCTCCTCCTGATAATA
>CAMMVE010000018.1 GCA_946500265.1 uncultured Clostridium sp. | reverse complement strand
ACAAGTAAATCCATACATAATAATAGATGGAGAACTAAAGTCAGATGGAGCAAACCTAGCCTTAATGGATAGTACTGGAACACTAACAATACCAGATGGAGTAACGAAGATAGGAAACGGAGCATTTGCGAACTTAAGTGGATTAAAAACAATAATAATACCAGGAACAGTAAAAGAGATAGGAACAAATGCGTTTACAAATAATGCAGATTTAACAAGAGTAGTGCTACAAGAAGGAATAGAAATAATAGGAGCCGAGGCATTTAGAGACTGCGATAATTTAACAACAATAGAATTGCCAGAAAGCTTAAAAAGCATAGGAAGAAGTGCATTCATGAACTGTAACAAACTAGATAATGTGACAATACCATCACAAATAACGGTAATTGAGGAATATACATTTTCTGGTTGCTCAAATTTAGCACAAATAATTTTACCTGAAAAATTACAAGGCATATTATACGGAGCATTTAGTAATTGCAGTAAATTAGATAATATATATATATCAAGAAATGTAAATAACATAGCAAATGATGCTTTTGGTGAATGTACAAATTTGACAAATATCGAGATATCAGAAGAAAATACCAAATATAGTTATAGTCAAGAAAATGGAATGCTAATGGACTTGGAGAATAATAATATATTGTTTATATCGGGTGAAGTATTAAATAATATAACAACTTTCAGTATTCCAGAAGGTATAACAAATTTTAATGTAAATATAAATAGATATACAAATATAACAAAAATAATAATACCACAAAGTTTAAAAACAATATATTCAGCTAATGTATTTCCAACTTCAATATCAAGTATAGAAATAACAGATGGAAATACAAATTTTATAGTAGAAAATGGATGTTTATATAATGTAAATAAAACAGAACTAATAATGAGCTTTACTAAAGAAAAGGAAGTAACATTTGCAGAAGAACTAACAACAATAAACACATGGGCATTTAAACAAGCACCAAATCTTGAAAACATAGTATTTGACGGAAATATAACAACAATAGGAAATGTAGTGCTTAATGCCCTAAATAGTAAAATACAAAGTGTATATATAGGAGCAGGAGTAACAAATATATATCCAACGTTTAAATATGGAAACAATTATGGAACAGTAACAGTAAATGAAGCAAATCCAAATTATAGTAGTGAAAATAATGAGATATATAATAAAGAAAAAACCGAATTAATAGGAATATATCATGATATACAGGGAAGTTACACCGTGAAAAGTAGTGTAACAAAAATAGGAGATAGAGCTTTTCACAACAAAAATGGAATGACAGAAGTAATATTGCCGGATGGATTAAAGGAAATAGGAAATTCATTTCAATTTTGCACAGGATTAACAGAAATATATATACCAAACAGTGTAGAGAAAATATCATCAGATGCATTCACAAGCTCAACAAACTTAATGCACATACGTATAGATAAAGCTCCAAACACTATAGAAGGAGCACCATGGGGAGCTATAAGCTGGGATAGAGCAGTAGAATGGCTAAGGACGGAAGAATAATAAATATATTATAAATAAGAAACATATCTAAAAGTTTTGATTTCCTAGATATGTTTCTTGTTTTTTTGTTATAAGATTTTTGTTGATTTAATGTCATATTTATGATATGATTTTATTGTGTGAATATACAGGAAAGGAATGGAATAAGACATGAGTAAGCCAATAGTTGCAATAGTAGGTAGACCAAATGTTGGTAAATCAACACTTTTTAATTATATAGTAGGGAAAAGAATTTCTATTGTAGAAGATACTCCTGGCGTAACTCGTGATAGAGTATATGCAGAAGGAAATTGGAGAGGAAGAAGTTTTACACTAGTAGATACTGGAGGAATTGAACCAGAATCTGATGATGTTATACTTTCTCAAATGAGAGAACAAGCAAATTTGGCAATATCAATGGCAGATGTTATTGTATTTGTTACTGACCTAAAACAGGGAGTAACTGCAGCAGATAGCGATATAGCTTTAATGCTTAAAAAATCTAAAAAGCCAATTGTGCTAGTATGCAACAAGGCAGATAATTATGGCAAAGTTCCTGATGACATATATGAATTCTATAATTTGGGATTAGGAGAGCCACATAGAGTTTCTGCTGCTAATGCAATAGGAATTGGAGATATGCTTGATGCTATTTATGAAGAACTTCCACCACAAACTGATGATGAAAATAAGGATGAAGCAATAAAAGTTGCTATTATAGGAAAACCTAATGTTGGTAAATCATCTTTAGTTAATAAAATATTGGGTGAAAATAGAGTAATAGTAAGCAATGTTGCAGGGACTACTAGAGATGCAATTGATTCAGAGTTTGAAAATGAATTTGGAAAGTATGTTTTTATAGATACTGCTGGAATAAGAAGAAAAAGTAAAGTTTCAGAAAATCTAGAAAAATATAGTGTTATGAGAAGTCTCTTAGCAGTTGAAAGAGCAGATGTATGCTTACTTATGATAGATGCAAACGAAGGCGTTACAGAGCAAGATACAAAAATTGCCGGAGAAGCACACGAAGCAGGAAAAGGTATTATTATCGTTGTAAATAAATGGGACGAATATGAAAAAGGAAATGGAACTTTAGAGCAATACAAAAAAGATGTATACAATAAACTATCATATTTATCATATGCTCCAATATTATTTATTTCAGCTAAAACGGGACAAAGAGTAAATAAATTATTTGAAATGATAAATAGTGTTGCAAGTCAAAATGCTCTTAGAGTTTCTACATCAGTTTTAAATCAAGTGCTTAATGAAGCAATTGCAATTGTTCAACCTCCAACAGATAAAGGAAAAAGATTACGTCTATTCTATATGACTCAAGCAAGTACTAAGCCACCAACATTTGTAGTATTTGTAAATGATAAAGACTTGTTCCACTTTTCATATGAAAGGTATTTAGTAAATCAAATAAGAAAAGAGTTTGGTTTAGTTGGTACACCTGTTAGAATAATTGTTAGAGAAAGAATGGAAAAAGAATAAAATATTTATTAAATTTATCTTAAACATGTTTAAAATAATCAAAATAAGGTATATAATACTAATGAATTAAAAAATATAAATAAGAAAGGATGAAATTATATGGTAGAATGTGCAATAGTTGCTATAATAGCGTATTTAATAGGTAGTATTAATTTTTCAGTTATACTTAGCAAAAAAATGGCAGGATTTGATTTAAGAGATAAGGGAAGCGGAAATGCAGGAACAACCAATGTATTAAGAACAGTTGGAAAGAAGGCAGCAATTATTACCCTAATATGTGATATATTAAAAGGTGTAGTTGCAATTTTAATAGCTATACTTGCCAACAAACTTGTAGAAGGTTCAAATGGTGCTTTACTAGTACAATTTGCTGGTGTTGCAGTAATATTAGGACATACATTTCCAATTTTCTTCAAATTTAAAGGTGGAAAAGGAGTTGCTACATCTCTAGGAGTTTTAATAATGTCAAACTGGCAAATTGGATTAATCTGTTTAGTATTTGCATTAATTCTAATTGCATTAACACAAATGGTTTCAGTTGGCTCAATTGCAGCAGCTATTTTATATCCAGTATTAACATTATTTATACCACAAAACTATATAATACCAGGAAATTATTTGATTTACAGTGTGCTACTAGCTATAATAATAGTATTTAATCATAGAGAAAATGTAAAAAGACTATTGAAAGGTACAGAAAACAAAATAAGTTTTAAAACTGTAAAATAGATGTCGGTTTAGGGACAGGTCTCCGGGCGACAAAATGTTGGCGGAATACTTGTCCCCAAGTTGATATTAGAAAAGAGGTACAACATATGAAAAGAAAAATTTGTATAATTGGTAGCGGAAGCTGGGGAGCAGCTCTTGCTATACACATTGCTAATATGGGACATAGTGTGAAGCTATGGTCTTTTAGCCAAGAAGAAGCGGATTTAATTAATAATGAGCATAAATGTAAGTTTTTGCCAATGGCTACTATGCCAAAAAGCATTAAATGTACAACAGATATTGAAGAGGCAGTTGTCGGAAGTGATATGATTCTACATGTTACTCCATCAAAATTTACAAGAGATACTGTAAAAAAATATAAAGATTTTGTGGAAAATCAACCTATTATATTATGTTCAAAAGGGTTTGAGGCTGATACATTATATACATTGGAAGATGTAGTAAGGGAAGAAATGCCTAATGCTAAATTAGGAGTACTTACAGGTCCAAGTCATGCAGAAGAAGTTTCACTTGGAATTCCAACTGCTATAGTAATTGCATCTCAAAGTTTAGATGTGCAATATTCTGTTCAAGATACTTTAATGAATGAGAATTTAAGAGTATATACAAGTTCGGATGTAAAAGGTGCAGAACTTGGAGGAGCTTTAAAAAATATTATTGCATTTTGTGCAGGTATTATTGCAGAATTAAAGCTTGGAGATAATACTTTCGCAGCATTAATAACTAGAGGACTATCTGAAATTTCTCGACTTGGAGTTGCTATGGGAGGAAACCACAATACATTTTATGGCTTGTCTGGTCTTGGAGATTTAATTGTAACATGTCTTAGTGAACATAGCAGAAACAGAAGAGCTGGAAGATGTATAGGAAGAGGACTTTCTGTAGAAGAAACAAAAAAAGAAGTAGGAATGACAATTGAGAGCATAGATAATATTGAAGTGGCTTATAAATTATCACAAAAGTATAATATTGAAATGCCAATTGTTAATACGGTTTATGATGTTTTATATAATGGTCTTGAGCCTAGAGAAGCAGTTACTAAACTTATGACGCGTGACAAAAAATGTGAGTAAAACTAATAAGGATATCTTTCATAAATATATCTAATTACTTTATCTGCATTATTGTCATTTATATTTATGAATATACCTTCATCAAGACTAATCCACATATTAATTTTATATTTATCATTATTATCAATAAAAGTACCAATTATTTCTGTCATTTCTACAGGATTTTGGTACTTTTTTTCCCATTCTAAAAGATTTATAGATATATTTTTATCATTAAAATATTTTGATAAAAATTTATGAATTTCATCTCTTTCACTACTGTATAATCTTACAATTGCCTCCATTACAAATCTCCTTGTTTTAGTAGAAAATAAACTTTTTATTTATTATTTTTTTAATTTTTATATTATTATGGTTTTTTGAAATATAAAAATACTAGAGAATAAAAGGAAAATTTTTGGCAACAATAAGTATAAATAATTTAAAATTTTTAAGTGAAGTATATAGAAAGGATTAAAATTTTATGAAAAAATATATTGTTACCATTATTATATTATTTATAATTATTTTCTTGTCTGTTGGAGGATATTTTGTATATGCAAATGTCAAGACTAATGAATCTAATGATGGGCAAATGTTAAAAGAAAAGGGCATTTCAGAAGTCGAATATCTTGGATCTACAATTACTTCAATTATGAATGGAATCAATAATATAACTTATTCTAATTATAGAATAATAAGTGAAGAAATAAAAACAGATGATAAGAGTTCTAATTCGGAATCCGGATCAGGCAATGGTGAATCCAATTCAGCATCTGGAGGAGAAGGAAGCAATTCTACAACTCAAAATAATAGTATTAATAATAGTTCAATGGTAGCGAATTCTCTTTTAGAACAAAAAGATGTAAATATAAACTGGACGGAACTTAATTCACAATTACAAGAAATTTATTCTAGTTGGCCAACTATAATGATGGATTTAACGTCTTTAAATGTTAATAAAGATAATTTACTTAAGTTTAATAGTAAGCTTGACGAAATAGCAAAAAATTTCGAGAATAAAGATGAGAAGAAATCATTAATCTCGTTATCTGAGTTATACGACCTAGTAAATTTATATATAAAAGATTTTTCGGGTGATGAAACAAAAAAATCTGTTTTTGATGTAAGAGCAAGAATACTTTCAGCATATGCATATACTGAAAGTGAAGACTGGGCAAAGGTTTCGGAAAATATTGCTAAAGCTAAAGAGCATTTTTCTAACATTTTAAATAATCAAGTAAATAATATGAACAAAATAGATGTTATTAATAAATCATACATTTTGATTAATGAACTTGAACAAGATAGTAATGATAAAAGCGTAAAGACATTTTTGGTCAATTATGAGAATTTAATGCAGGAATTACAAAACATATAGACAATTGACTAACTAAGTATTTTGTAGTAAAATAGTATATGTGAGTAAACCGAATAGTCGCGTATAGCATGGCCGAAAGGCAGCGTACGAGGAAAGTCCGGGCTCCATAGAGCAATGATGCTGGATAACGTCCAGTGAGGGCAACCTTAAGGAAAGTGCAACAGAAAATAACCGCCCTATAAAGGTTAGATGATGAAGGTTAATACATGGTTAATAATCTTTAGCATCTAGCTTTTATAGGGTAAGGGTGAAAAGGTGAGGTAAGAGCTTACCGCTGGCATGGTGACATGCTGGGTCCATGTAAACCCCATCAGGAGCAACACCGAGCTTAGAAGGTTAATGGCTGCTCGCCAGTCTTCTTACATTGGTGGCATGATGCATATAGCAATATATGTACTAGATAGATGACTATTCAAGACAGAACCCGGCTTATAGATTTACTCATATTATTTTTCTTTAGACAACAAAAGTGGAACTTAGGTGACAGATTTAAATCTGCCACCAAGTTTCACGTATGACAAGAAAGCATTTGGGGCAGATTTTTTAATCTGTCCTCGAGTTTTAAATATACTTAAAATATGTTATTCAAAAGTGTCAATAAGGAGGTTTATATGGATAAAATTCTAATTGTGGAAGATGACGAAAAGTTAAGAGAAGAGCTAAAAATTTTTCTTGATAGAAATGGATATGATACTGTTATTTTAGATAAGTTTGATAATCCTGTAGAAGATATTCTAAAGATTAATCCAAATTTGGTTTTGTTAGATATTAATCTACCATATTTCGATGGAGAATATATTTGTAAAGAATTAAGGAAAAAATCAAATGTACCAATAATCATGCTTACTAGTAGAGATAATGAAATTGATGAACTTATTAGCCTAAATTATGGAGCAGACCAATACGTTACAAAGCCATATAATATACAGATATTGCTTGCAAAAATTAATGGTCTCTTAAAGCGCAGTAAAAATTCAGATGCAACACAAACATTAATAGACTGCAAAGAATTTGTTTTGGATATTTCCAAAAGTATAATAGAAAACGGAAATAATAAAATTGAACTTACTAAGAATGAACTTAAAATATTGCATTACCTTGTTATGAACAGAGGGAAGATAGTTTCTAGAGATGAGATAATGGATTATTTATGGGATAGTGAAAGCTTTATTGATGATAACACACTAACTGTTAATATTAAACGCTTAAGAGTAAAATTAGAAGAATTGGGAGTAAAAGATATTATCGAAACAAAGAGAGGACAAGGGTACATATTAAATGAAATTTAGAGATTTTTTAAAAGAAAAGTTATATTACATTATTTTGTTAGCTTTTATATTAATAAGCTCTGACATTTTGCTTATGATATATAATATAAGTCTGTTTATGGTATTATATATTACAATTGTGCCTATTCTTGGATTTCTAATTTGTCTCATAATTGAATATAATATAAAAAATAGTTTTTACAAAAGGTTAGAAAAACAAATGGCTGAACTAGATGAAAAATATTTAATAAGTGAAATTGTTCAAAATCCCAATTTTATAGAAGGAAAAATCTTAATAAATACTATTCAAGACATAGATAAATCAATGCTTGAAAATGTGAATAAATATAAACACTTAACAGAAGATTACAAAGAATATATTGAACTTTGGATACATGAAATAAAAATACCTATAGCAACAAGCAAATTAATAATCGAAAATAATAAATCGAAAGAAACGAAAAGTATAGATGAAGAGCTTGGCAAAATAGAAAACTTTGTTGAACAAGTACTTTATTACGCTAGAAGTAATAATGTGGAAAAAGATTACTATATTTCCAAAACTAAATTAAGTGAAATAGTAAATAGTGCAATATTGAAAAACAAGAATATTTTATTATCTAACAAAATAAATTTGGAGATAGGGGATATAGATAAACAAGTTGTAACAGATAGTAAATGGACTATTTTTATATTAAATCAAATCATTCAAAATTCTGTTAAATACATGAATAAAGACATTAAGACTATGAAAATATATGCGGAGGAGAAAAAAGAAAAAGTTATTTTATATATTCAAGATAATGGCATGGGAGTAGGAAAAGGAGAAATTGCCAGAGTATATGATAAAGGTTTTACAGGAGAGAATGGTAGAATTTTAGGAAAAAAATCTACAGGGATAGGTTTGTATCTTTGCAAGAAATTATGCGATAGGCTTGGACTGGGTATAGAGTTTAATTCTCAAAAAGATATTGGCACTGAGGTTAAAATAATATTTCCAGTTGGAAGTCATACAAATATCTAGCTATTCTGTAATTTAACATGTAAAATTTTTAAATAGCAAACACTTCTTTGGTGTATAAATATTATAATTTTATCGACATTTTTTGATATTTTTCTTCATTTCTAATTATATATATGCTATAATGTATCAGTAAATATTTTGAAGGGTAGGATGGTTGAAAATATTGATTCTTTTCAAACCTGCTTCATGATGTAAGAAAGGAAAGAATTTAAAATGAGGAAAGCAATACAAGGCAAAACATTATATATAATTTCAATAGTTAGTGCAGTAATAGTATTTGTTGTTATTATTTTATGTACAATATTTATTAAAGATATTTTTCAGATTAAGACATCGATTAATGGTGTTGACTGTTCATTTTTAAATATTCCGGGAACTAGTTCTAAATTAGAAAAAACAATGAACAATGCAGAAATCACTCTATTGTTTGCAGAAGATAAAAAATATACATGCCTTGGTGCTCATTTTAAAATAAAAATTTCTGATATATCATCAATAATGAACGCTATGAGTGAGCAAAAAGAAAATGATGTTAAGACATATAATATACAAAATTTATATACAGCTGATGAAAAGGTCGTAAAAGAGTATTTGAGCTCTTTATCTGTATTCAACGAAAAGAACGTTCGAGAGCCTGAAAATGCTTCTTTAAAGTGGGATGATAAGAGCAAGAGTTTTTATATAAAACCTGAAGTATATGGAAACAAAGTTTCTCTTGATGAAGCTGTTAAATACATGATGACAGCATTATCAAATGGTCAGACAGTAATTGATTTTAGAAATATAACAGATATTAATCCTAAGATTTTATCCACAGATAAAAAGCTTATAGAGCAAAAAGATAGTATAAATAAAACTCTAAAAACTAGCATAAAATATAATTTGCATGATGGAAGTACATATAAACTTGATGCGAATAAAATGAAGGACTGGTTAAAGCAGGATGATGAAGGAAATTATAGTTTAGATATTGAAGGTAATGTACCTGACTTTGTAAACAAGTTGGCTGAAAAAGCAGAATATCAATTAGCATCAACTAAATTTAAAGCTACTGGAATTGGAATGATTTCTGTAGCCTATGGAAGAAGAACATATGCAACGGTTGATGAAGAAGCTGAAATCAGTAGAATAAAAGAAATACTTGCAAATCCACAAGAAGTAACTTTAGATGTAACATATAATCCAATAAAAGATTACAGTAACTTGTCCACATATGTTGAACTTGATATTTCAAGACAAAGAGTGTGGATGTATGTAAATGGAAGATGTATTGTTAATACTCCTGTCGTAACTGGTAGTGTTAATCAGGGATATTCAACACCAGTAGGAATTTACTATTTAACATATAAAAGCATGCATGAAACACTAGAAGGATATAATAGTGATGGAAGTAAATATTCATCACCAGTTACATTTTGGATGCCATTTAATGGGGGAATTGGATTCCATGATGCTTCATGGAGATCAAACTTTGGAGGAAATATTTATATGACAAATGGTTCACATGGCTGTGTAAACATGCCTTATGGAGCCGCTTCAACGTTATATGCTAATATAAATACTTCAATACCAATTATTGTATATGCATCATAAACAATGTATCAATGTAGAGGAGTGAAAAAATGAATAAAATTGGATTTGATAGTGACAAATACTTAAAAATACAAAGCGAAAAGATTCTAGAAAGAATCAAAATGTTTGATAACAAGCTCTACTTAGAATTTGGAGGAAAAATATTTGATGATTACCATGCTTCAAGGGTTTTACCAGGTTTTAGACCTGATAACAAAATTAGATTATTACAGCAATTCAAGGATGATTTAGAAGTTATTTTCTGTATTAACTCTGCAGATATTGAAAAAAGTAAAATAAGAGCAGATTATGGTATAAGCTATGAATTAGAGTTACTAAGATTAATCGAAAAATTACAGGAGCTTGGAATTTTAATAAATAGTGTTGTTATTACAATGCACAATGAAGAAAACAATATTTCACATTTGGAAAAACTACTTGAAGAACGAAATGTTAAAATGTATATCCATAAACCAATAAAAGGATATCCTGACGACATTGATTTAATAGTAAGTGAAAATGGATATGGAAAAAATCCATATATTAAAACAACGAAAAAATTAGTAGTTGTTACAGCGCCAGGTCCCAATAGTGGAAAATTGGCAACTTGTCTTTCTCAACTTTATCATGAATATAAAAATGGTATAAAAGCTGGATATGCAAAATTTGAGACATTTCCGGTTTGGAATTTAAGTCTGTTAGACCCAGTTAATATTGCTTATGAAGCTGCAACTGTGGATTTAAACGATATCAATATGATCGATCCTTTTCATCTAGAAGCATATGGAGAATATGCTGTTAATTATAATAGAGACATCTCAACATTTCCAATATTAAAAAATATATTATTGAAAATCACGGGCAAAGAAATATATAAATCTCCTACAGACATGGGAGTAAATATGATTAAACAATGTATTACAAATCAAGAAATTGTAAAAAAGGCAGCAACAGATGAAATTATTAGAAGATATTATAATGCATTATGCGATTACAAGCAGAAAATATGTGAAGAAGATGTAGTAGAACGTGCTAAGGCTTTAATGGACAAGCTAGATCTTTCCCCATCAGATAGAAAAGTGGCAATAGTGGCTAATGAAAAAGCAAAAGAAAGAAATGTGAATATGCTTGCTATTGAATTAAATAATGGAAAAATTATTACTGGAAAAGAATCTAAAATATTAAGTTGCACTAGTGCCGCCTTTTTAAATGCAATTAAAGAAATTACGGGAATACCGGACCAAGAATATTTGTTATCTCCAACGATTTTAGATGGAATATACAAGATGAAGCAAAAAACATCGTATAACACTTCATATTTTTTAAACTTGCCAGAGGTTTTAATTGCTTTGAGTATTTGCTCTGTAACAAACCCAATTATTGAAAAAGCTCTTAACGAATTAGAGCAATTAAGAGGTGCTGATGCTCATAGTAGTTATATTATTGAGAAAAGTGAATTGAATGCATTGAAAAATTTAGGAATTAATTTAACTTGTGAGCCAAGAATGTAAGGAACTGTATTATTTTTACATGAATGATGCAATTACTAAAAATAAAGAGGGGAAAAATGTGAAAAGCATTCAAAGCTTGTATTTCTGCCTAAAATATGGTATAAATAATATATGTTATGTATAGGGGGCAAAATATGTTTAAATTACATTCAGATTATAAGCCAACAGGAGACCAACCAAAAGCAATAGAATATCTATCAAAAGGAATAGAAGAAGGCAAGAAATTCCAGACACTTCTAGGGGTTACAGGCTCTCGGAAAAACTTTTACAATGGCAAATATAATTCAAAAAGTACAGAAGCCAACACTTGTTTTAGCACATAATAAAACGCTTGCAGGGCAACTTTATAGCGAATTCAAAGAGTTTTTCCCTCGGGAATAATGTAGAATACTTTGTATCATACTACGACTATTACCAACCGGAGGCATATATAGCTTCATCAGATACATATATAGAAAAAGATTCTTCTGTAAATGATGAAATAGATAAACTACGTCATTCTGCAACAGCTGCTTTATTTGAAACAAGAGACGTAATTATTGTTGCGTCTGTTTCCTGTATATATGGATTAGGTGACCCAATTGATTATGAGCATATGATAGTTTCATTACGACCAGGAATGCAAAAAGAGAGAAACGAAATAATGAAAAAATTGGTTAATATGCAATATAGCAGAAACGAATTGGATTTTAAAAGAGGTACATTTAGAGCAAAGGGAGACATACTAGAAATTTATCCATCTGATGAAAGTGAAAGCGCCATAAGGGTTGAATTTTGGGGAGACGAAATCGAAAAAATTTCTGAAATAAATCCTTTGACTGGCAAAGTAATAGCTGCAAGAAATCATGTTATGATATTTCCAAATTCTCATTATGTAACAACAGCAGACAAGATGGAAAGAGCAATTGGGACTATAGAGGAAGAATTACAGGAAAGAATAAAATATTTTAAAGATAATGGTAAGTTAATTGAGGCACAAAGAATAGAAGAAAGAACAAATTTCGATATAGAAATGATGAAAGAAACGGGCTTCTGCCAAGGAATAGAAAACTATTCAAGACATATTAGTGGAAGAGCTCCAGGAAGTGCCCCATTCACATTATTTGATTATTTCCCAAAAGATTTCCTATTGCTTATTGACGAATCACATGCAACAATTCCGCAAGTAAGAGCTATGTATAATGGGGATAGAGCGAGAAAAGAATCATTAGTAAAATATGGCTTTAGACTTCCATCTGCATTTGATAATAGACCTTTGAAGTTTAATGAGTTTGAAGAAAGAATTAATCAAGTTATATTTGTAAGTGCAACACCTGCAGAATATGAGAAAGAACATTCAAAAGGAAATGTAGTTGAACAAATTATTAGACCAACTGGACTATTGGATCCTAAAATTGAGGTTAAGCCTGTTGAAAATCAAATTGATGATTTAATTGAGCAAATACGAGAAAGAACAGCTAAAAATGAAAGGGTTCTAGTTACAACATTAACAAAGAAAATGGCAGAAGATTTGACAGCATATCTAGCTGGAATAGATATAAAAGTAAGATATATGCATTCAGACATTAAAGCTTTAGAGAGAATGGAAATAATACGTTCATTAAGATTAGGAGAGTTTGACGTACTAGTTGGAATTAACCTTTTAAGAGAAGGACTAGATATTCCAGAGGTTTCGTTAGTAGCGATACTTGATGCAGATAAAGAAGGCTTCTTACGTTCAGAACGTTCGTTAATACAAACAATTGGACGTGCTGCAAGAAATACTGATGGAAAGGTTATAATGTATGCTGATGAATTAACAGAGTCTATGGAAAAAGCTATTTCTGAAACTAATAGAAGAAGAAAAATACAGCAAGAATATAACGAGGAACATGGGATTACGCCTAAAACAATTCAGAAATCTGTTAGAGATTCTATTAAAGCAAGTATAATAGAAGAAGCGGAAAGTAAGTATAATATTAGTAAAGATGAAAGTATAGAAGATATAATTAATAAATTAACTGACGAAATGCTTAAATATGCAACTAATATGGAATTCGAAAAAGCAGCGGAAATTAGAGACCAGATTAAGGAATTGGAAAGTAGTATGTAAAAAGAATAGGAGAATGCATATGGATGAATATAGCAAAGAAGAGATGAAATATCTAAATTTTTTATCTGAAAAATTTCCTACTATACAAAGTGTGTGTACAGAAATAATAAATTTAGAGGCAATATTGAACTTGCCAAAAGGAACGGAGCACTTTTTAAGCGACTTGCATGGAGAATATGAATCTTTTACACATATTCTAAAGAATGCTTCTGGTGCAATAAAAACTAAAATCGACGAGATATTTAGAAATACAATGACAAGCGAGGAAAGAAGAAAGCTTGCAACACTTATATATTATCCAAAGGAAAAGCTAGAACTCATAAAAAAAGAGACGACGAATATGCCGGAGTTTTATAGAATTACTTTATACAGACTAATAAAAGTTTGCACAGTTGTAGGTTCTAAATATAGTAGGTCAAAGGTTAGAAAAGCAATTCCTAAAGAGTATCAATATATAATAGATGAGTTATTACACGCAAACCAAAGTAGTTATGATAGAAATATATACTATAACAAAATAATAGATAATATCATATCTTTAGGCAGGGCAGATGCATTTATTATAGCTTTTTCTAACCTAATTCAACAACTTGCAGTTGACCACTTACATATTATAGGAGATATATACGACAGAGGTCCTGGTCCACATATAATTATTGACGAACTTATGAAGTATCATTCTATAGATATTGAATGGGGCAACCATGACATAATATGGATGGGAGCAGCTGCTGGAAGTGAAGCGTGCATATTAAATGTAATACGAATTTGTGCAAGATATAATAATTTAGACATTCTGGAAGAGGGATATGGAATAAACATTAGAAACATAACAGAATTTGCAATGAAGGAATACAAAAATGATGTGCCAGAAATGTTTAAACCTAAAAACGTAAATGACAAAGATAGCAAATTTGACCAAATTGTAATGGCAAAAACACAACAGGCAGCTGCAATAATTCAGTTAAAGTTGGAAGGGCAAATTATAAATAGACATCCAGAATTTCACATGGAAGATAGGCTATTACTAGACAAAATTAATTATGAAAAAGGAACAATAAATATAAATGGAAAAGAGTATAAATTATTGGAAAACTATTTTCCAACGGTTAATCCACAAGCACCTTACGAACTAAGTGAATCTGAAGCGGAAGTAGTGAAGAAGTTAACAAAATCTTTTAAGAATAGCGAAAAATTGCAAAGACATATACAATTTTTATACTCTAAAGGTAGCATATATAAAATACACAATGGAAATTTGTTAATACATGGCTGTGTGCCAATGAGTGGTTTAGGTAACTTTGTTTCTGTTAATGTAAAAGGAAGAGACTTAAGTGGCAGAGCATATTTGGACTATGTTGATAAAATTGCTAGAGAGGGATATTTTGAAGACGAGGGCTCAGAAAAACGAGAATATGGTAAGGACTATTTGTGGTATTTATGGTGTGGAAAGAACTCACCAATATTTTGTAAAGACAAAATGAAAACATTTGAAAGATATTATTTAGCGGAAAAAGAAATGTGGGAAGAAATCAAAAATCCATTTTATGATTTTCAAAATGATGAAAGAATATCAGAAAAAATCTTGGAAGACTTTGGCATAGATCCTAAGAAAGGACATATTATTTGTGGACATATTCCTGTAAAATTTAAAACAGGTGAGAGTCCAATAAAGGCAAATGGAAAACTGCTAATTATAGACGGAGGGCTTTCAAAAGCGTACCAAAAAACTACAGGAATTGCAGGTTATACTTTAAGATATAGTTCTTATGGACTAACAATTGTAGCACACGAACCATTTACTTCAAGAGAGTCAGCTATTATAAATGAAACAGATTTGCATTCAGAAATACAAATAGTTGAAAAAGTAGAAAGAAAAAGAATTAAAGATACAGATAAGGGCAAGGAACTTATAAATCAAATAAAGGATTTGGAAAAATTACTTGAAGCATATAAAGATGGTAGCATAAGCGAAAATAATTAGAAAATATGAATAATTATTGAAAAAATTGATAAAATATAGTAAAATATATAGGATGAGTTTTTTTGAAAGGAATGATTTTAAAGTGGGAATTCTTGATATAAACGACAATTTTACAAAAAAGATAAATAATGATTTTGAAGCAGCAAATGTTGACCAATACATTAATGGGGTAAAAGAACATGAACAACCATTAGTAGTATTTGCAGACAAAGGAAATGATGTTATTTATAGAGAACAAGTATAAAACTAAAATGTCGGTTTGGGGACAGGTCTCCCGCCGACATTTTGCCGTTAAAAGAGCCCCCTTCTACGTAAAACGTAAAAGGGGGAATAAACACCTACTTTTAACTCGCCATATACATAGCATTGATACTAATAGCCAGCATCTCATATGCCGTCTGTGCTGTTGGATTTCTCCAATCAATTAGGCAGAAATTTTCTCCTTTTCTACCTGTTGCAGCAAGTACACATACTTCAAATCCATCGTTTTCAAGTTGATTCCTTTGTTTGTCCCAAAGCCGAAGCTTTGCAGATGTTACACCATACGATGCAAACGATTCTAACCTGTCGAGAACTGATGGCCTGCCTTGCATATTAATGCCTCCTTGTAAAAAGTGTTTATAAAGATGTATTGCTTCAGAAATACTAAAGCAATTGTAAAAACATCTATGAGAAATATTATAGCATAAAAATCATGCAAAGTAAAGATTATGCAAATTTTAGATGATTTATAGCAATGTTCTATATATTGAACATTATTATAAATCATTATTATTGGTAAATGAATCAATGAAAGACCTGTCCCTTTGGCGACAAAATGTCGGCTGGAGACCTGTCCCTAAACCGACAAACTTTTGTTTCTAAATCTATTTACAAAAGTGCTATTTTTTGATATACTCTTATATGTTGAAATATGTAATTTTGAAGAAAATCAGGGGGCATTTTGATGAATGATAAGATAGTAATAAAAGGTGCAAAAGAGCATAATTTAAAAAATATAAATATAGAGATACCAAGAGATAAATTAGTTGTTATAACAGGTCTTTCTGGTTCCGGAAAATCGTCACTTGCATTTGATACCTTGTATGCTGAAGGCCAAAGAAGATATGTGGAAAGTTTATCAGCGTATGCAAGACAATTTTTAGGGCTTATGGAAAAGCCAGATGTTGAATCTATTGACGGGCTTTCACCAGCAATATCAATAGACCAGAAAACAACTTCCAAAAATCCACGTTCTACTGTTGGAACAGTTACAGAAATATATGATTATATTCGTCTTTTGTATGCAAGAATTGGTGTTCCATATTGCCCTAAATGTGGTAAAAAAATAGAGAAGCAAACAATTGATCAGATAATTGACAATATCTTAGAATTAGAAGAAGGAACAAAGATTCAAGTATTAGCACCAATTGTAAGAGGAAGAAAAGGCGAGTTTGTTAAACAATTAGAAGAGTTTCAAAAAGAAGGCTTTGTAAGAGCAAGAGTTGATGGTGAGATGGTTGAACTTTCTGATGATTTACAAATTGATAGAAAGAAAAAGCATAATATTGAATTAATAGTAGATAGATTAGTAATAAAAGATGATATCAGAAGTAGATTAACTGAATCTGTTGAAACGGCGCTTAAACATGCTAACAATATAGTTATAATAGATGATGCTACACATAAAAAAGAAATGCTATTTAGCCAAAACTATGCATGTCCAGACTGTGGAATTAGTTTTGAAGAATTAACACCAAGAATGTTTTCTTTCAATAACCCTTTTGGTGCTTGCCCAAGCTGTACAGGTATTGGTTATTTAATGAAAATGGACGAAGACTTAATCATACCAGACAAAAATAAAACATTGTATGATGGAGTTAAGGCATTTGGCTCAAGTGTAATGAAGCGTGGGGATACAATGGCTAAAATGTATTTTGAAAGTATTGCTCGTCATTATGGTGTAGAAATAAAAGGAGTACCAATTAAAAAATTACCACGTGATTTCTTAGAAAAAATTCTATACGGTACAGGTGATGAAGAAATAGATTTTGAATATACTTCTGCAGCTGGGACTAGAAGATTTACTTCTCCATTTGAAGGAGTATTGCCAACTTTAGAGAGACGTCATAACGAAACAAAATCACAAGGAATGCGTACTTTCTATGAAATGTATATGAGTGAATCTCCATGTCCAGAATGTCATGGTGCAAGACTTAAAAAAGAAAGTTTATCTGTAAAAGTGGGGGACAAAAATATAAATGAACTTACAGATATGTCTATTAACAAAATTAAAGACTACTTGAATTCTCTAGAGCTAAATGCAAAGGATACAATGATAGCAGACCAAATTTTTAAAGAATTGAATAAAAGATTACAATTTTTAATTGATGTTGGTCTTGAATATTTAACTCTTTCTAGAAGTGCTGGAACACTATCAGGAGGAGAAGCACAGCGAATTAGACTTGCTACACAAATAGGTTCTGGACTTACAGGTGTTTTATACATATTAGATGAGCCAAGTATTGGACTTCACCAAAGAGATAATGATAAATTACTAGCAACACTAAAACACTTAAGAGATTTAGGAAATACTGTTTTAGTGGTTGAACATGACGAAGATACTATGTATGCGGCAGACCAGATTATAGATATTGGACCAGGTGCTGGTGTGCATGGCGGAAGAGTTATGGCACAAGGCACAGCAGAAGAAGTAAAACTTGTACCTGATTCTATTACTGGACAATATTTAAGTGGAAGAAAACAAATTTTAGTACCTAAAAAGCGTAGAAAATCGAATGGAAAATCAATTGAGGTAAAAGGTGCTACTGAGCATAATTTAAAAAATATTAATGTAAAATTTCCACTTGGACAATTTATTTGTGTTACAGGTGTTTCTGGATCTGGAAAAAGTACCTTAGTAAATGAAATATTATATAAAACAATTGCTAGAGATTTGAATGGTTCAAACGAAAAACCAGGAAAATGTAAAGAAGTAAAAGGTTTGCAGAATATAGATAAAATAATCAACATAGACCAGTCTCCAATAGGAAGGACTCCACGTTCTAATCCAGCAACATATACAGGAGTATTTGATTTTATTAGAGATTTATTTGCTGGAACAAATGAAGCTAAAATGAGAGGTTATGACAAAGGTAGATTTAGCTTTAATGTTACAGGAGGAAGATGTGAAGCTTGTAATGGAGATGGAATACTAAAAATAGAAATGCACTTTTTACCAGATATATACGTACCTTGTGAAGTATGTAAAGGAAAAAGATATAATAAAGAAACATTAGAAGTAAAGTACAAAGGTAAGACAATATCAGATGTGCTTGATATGACAGTTGAAGAAGCGTTAGAATTCTTTAAAAACTTACCTAGAATCAAAAATAAAATACAAACTTTATATGATGTAGGTTTAGGATATATAAAACTTGGACAGCCTTCTACTACACTATCAGGGGGAGAAGCACAACGTATTAAACTTGCAACTGAATTATCTAAGAAAGCAACTGGAAAAACATTATATATTTTAGATGAGCCAACTACAGGACTTCATATAGCAGATGTACATAGATTAGTTGATATTTTGCAAAGATTAGTAGACACAGGCAATAGTATAATTGTAATCGAACACAATTTAGACCTAATAAAAACAGCTGATTACATCATAGACTTAGGACCAGAAGGCGGAGACGGCGGAGGAGAAATAATTGCAGTTGGATCTCCAGAGCAAATTGTAAAGAACGATAGGAGTTATACTGGTAAATTTTTGAAAAAATATTTAGAATAATTTAATATTAAAATTTGAGTTAGTTATTGTTTAGTATTTATTAAATAATAACTAACTTTTTTACTTTAATACTAACTTTCAATATTGAAAAAATACGAAAAATCTGTTATAATATTACTGTCGTAAACCTTTCACACCCTTATAAAATTTTATAGGAGGTAGTTTATGAAGCAAGTGAAGAACATTGTTATCACAGGTGGTCCTTGTTCAGGAAAGACTACAGGTCTTTCGAAAATTGAACAAGCCCTCAGTTATCGGGGGTACTATGTTTTAGTAGTGCCTGAAACAGCAACTGAGCTTATTCCAAATGGAATCCGTCCTTTTGGCAATTCACTCAGTATGGTTCAATTTCAGTACGTTGTTTTTAACAAACAACTGTACAAAGAAAACATTTATCGCAATGTTGCAAAAACTCTCATTCCTTCGGACAAAATTGTTATTATCCATGATAGAGGTATTATGGATAACAAGAGCTATGTTAATGAGGAAGAATTTAAAAAAATTCTTCAACATTTTAACATGAATGAGGTCGAGGCACGCGATAGATATGATGCTGTGTTCCATTTGGTAACTGCTGCAGATGGTGCTGAAGGGTACTATACTTTAGCAAATAATGCAGCAAGAACAGAGACAATGGAAGAGGCAAGGACTCTTGATAAGAAAGGAATCTCAAACTGGACGGGGCATCAACATTTTCGTATTATTGACAATAGTACGGGCTTTGATGCCAAAATGGACAGGCTAATCCATGAGGTTTTTACCTTTTTGGGTGAGCCAACTCCGCTCGAAATTGAGAAAAAGTTTCTCATCAAGAAGCCAAACATGTCCGAAATGGCGAAACTTGTGCCATTTACAACGGTAAGTATCGTACAAACGTATTTACGGTCTGAAAAAGGAACAGAACGGCGAGTTCGTCAACGTGGGCAGGATGGAAACTTTTCCTACTATTTCACTGAAAAGAAAGCGGTATCTTTGCTTTCTAGAATTGAAGTAGAAAGGAAAATCTCTGCTAAAGAGTATATTAACTATTTAACAGAAGCTGACCCTGATATCCCACCCATTATCAAAAAACGTACATGTTTTGTGTACAAAGGGCAATACTTTGAGTTGGATGTTTTCGATTTTTCGAACCATCTGGCAATTTTAGAAATCGAACTCGAAAGTGAAGATTCTGAAATTCAATTGCCGGACTTTATCGACGTTTTCGAAGATGTAAGCTATAATCCATTCTACAGGAACATTTCCCTAGCAAAAGCTCGTCACTTGAAAAAATATATCTTTCTTAGATATATAAGAAAATACGGAAGAAATTTTTCTTTTCTTCCGTATTTTTCACAAAAAGGTAATTTATTTTTCAACCACTTATTGAAAAAATAGAACTAGTTTTTATTGTTATTTTCGTTATTTTTTCCGTTATTCTTTTTATTATTCTTTTTTGAATTATTATTTTCTGACATAATGAAGCACCTCCATTCTAATAAAATTATGTACAAGAAAAAATTTTTTATACAGAAAAATTTTGCTATTTTTGAAAATATTATAAGCTATTAGATACTAACTTAAAATGTGCTATTTAATACTTCGAATAAATTCAAAGTCCGCGCAGGGAGTTTATAATTAAAAAAGTTGAGCGGCGCAGGTAGCTCCGTTGGGACGACGTGAAACTTTTTTTATTAAAACTACCGTTGCAGGACACGCTTAACTTAAAAAGTATTAAATAGCACATTTTAAGTTAATAATACGAAAAACATATTGTTTTTTCTCTCATATGTGATATAATTCTAAGGTGTAAAATATGTAAATAAGAGGTAAAACATATGGCAAATAAAGTAATAGGAATAGAAGGATTAGTTGGTAGTGGCAAAACTTCTATATGTAAAGAACTCATTAAAATTATTCCAAATAGTATTCTTTTACATGGAGGAAATCTATATAGAGGAATTGTTTTGGCTTTGATGGAAAATAGTAAAAATATTAATATGAATAATTTAAAAGATAATATTGAGAATATTGATATTAAAGAATTAATGGACAAATTAAAAGTGGATTTCAGAATTGAAAATCAAGAAAGCGTTGTATATGTGAATAATAAAAAAGTAGATGATGATGACTTGCAAACTCAAAATGCATCTTTGGCAGTTTCTATTGCTGGTAAAAATGCAGACAATGCACATTTCTATATGTTTGCAAGAAATTTAATAGATGGATTCAAACAAAAATATAATGTTATTGTATCTGGAAGAGATTTAATGCAGATTTATCCTAATTTAGATTATCATTTCTTTATTAAAGCATCTTTAGATGAACGAGTTAGAAGAAAGCTAATTCAATATAATGACAATGCTTCAAGAAAAGAAGTTGAAGAAAATATTATTAAGAGAGATAAATTACAAGAAGCTTCTGGATATTACAGAATTTATGAAAATACTATAGAAGTTGATGTTACTAATTGTAAAGATATTTCAGAGTCAACAAATGAAGTTTTAAAGCATATTAAATTGTAGAAGGGGCGATTATTAAAATGGAAAATATAAAACTAAAAGCATTTGAAAATAATATGAGAGGAAAGCGTGTAGCTATAGTTGGACTTGGTGTAAGTAATATTCCTTTAATTGATTATTTCCATGACTTAGGAGCTCGTGTAACTGTTTTTGACCAAATTGATGAAGCTTTACATGATAAAGAACTTATTAAAAAAATTAAAGATTATGGATTTGAATTAGTAACTGGAGAAAATGCATTACATTTTCTTAGAGGATTTAATGTTATATTTAGATCTCCTAGTTTATTACCAACAACTAGACAATTTAAAGCTGAGCAAAAAAGAGGTGCAATTGTAACATATGAAATTGAAATGCTTATGAACACATGCCCTTGTAAAATAATTGGAGTTACCGGTAGTGATGGAAAAACAACAACTACTACATTGATATACGAAATTTTAAAAGCAGGGGGATATAATTGCCATTTGGGTGGAAATATTGGCATACCTTTATTCACAAAAGTAAAAGATTTTAAAGAAGATGATATTGTTATCTTAGAGCTAAGTAGCTTTCAACTTATGGGAATGGAGAAAAGCCCTGACATTTCCGTAATTACTAACATTTCACCTAATCATTTAGATAAACATAGTTCTTATGAAGAATATATTGAAGCAAAGAAAAATATTTTTGCATTTCAAGATGAAAATGGGAAAGTAGTTTTAAATTATGACAATGATATAACAAGAGAAATGGCAAAAGAAGCAGAAGGTACAGTTGAGTTTTTCAGTAGCAAAAATAAAATCTCAGATGGTATCGTATATGAAAAAGGAATGATTAAAGAATGTGTAGATGGCGTTAAAAAGCATTTAATTGATGTTCAAGATATTCATTTGAGAGGAGTGCATAACTACGAAAATATATGTGCTGCTATTGCTGCAACATCAGGATTAGTAAGCAGTGATGTTCAGGTTGATGCAATTAAAAATTTCAATGGGGTAGAGCATAGACTTGAATTTGTAAGAAAATTGGATGGGGTAGAGTGGTATAACGATTCAATTGGAACTAGTCCTTCCAGAACTATTGCTGGTCTTAACTCATTTAGAAAGAAGATAGTACTTATTGCTGGTGGTTATGATAAGAATTTAGATTATACTCCACTTGCACAGCCTATATTAAAAAGGACGTCTAAAGTTATACTCATCGGCAAAACGGCAAAAAAAATAGAGGATGCTATATTAAAAGAGCTAGAAGGAACTGATAGAGTATTTCCAATTTATAGATGCACAAGTCTAGAGCAAGCAGTACAAAGGGCAAGAAACGTAGCAAAATCAGGAGAAATTGTTTTGCTATCACCTGCTAGTGCAAGTTTTGATATGTTTAAGGACTATGCAGATAGAGGTAGAAAGTTCAAAGAATATGTTAATAATTTAAAATAACTCACATATTTTCGAAAAATACATATAATATATAAAGTTTCATGGAGACAAAAATATATATGTCTCAAGAAAGGATGATATTAAATGTATTTTCAAAGTTATGAAGATTATATTCGAACTATATTAGGATATCCTGTTCAAAATGAGATGAGTTATAATACATATCCAAATTGTTCATATGAATATATAGAACAGCCTAGATATAGTAGCGAGATAATGGATTTATATCCAGATATATATAAGATAATAAATCCAATGGTATGCAAAATATGTAAAGCAAATTCTAAACCGATTACTAGAGAATTAGTAGAGCAAATGACAGATGAAATTTATTTAAACATAGAAAACGATACAACAATTGAAGAAGATGTTGTAAATGTTAGAGTTAATTTGCCACCTACAAAACCTGAAAGCAATTCTAACAATAGACAGGTAAGGACTCGCGATTTAAATAATGAAAATATTTCTTCTAAAAAAATGAAGGATAATAGACAGGAGAATGTAAATAATGCAAATAAAGTAGATGATTCTCAAAATAGAATAATTAGACCATTTAGAAGAAATAATACATTAAGAGATTTAATAAAAATATTAATTTTAAATCAATTGCTAGGAGGCAGAAGACCACATATACCAAATCCACCACGTCCACCATTTCCAGGAAATCCTGGACCTAGACCGGGACCAGGACCAAGGCCTCCAATACAGCCAAGAGGAATGTATTTAAATTAATTTGAGCAAAAGGGGTCTGACCCCAATGTCTAAAACATGATTTTTTAAAATGGAAAATTTTTCTAAGATATGTAATTTTAAATTGCATATCTTTATCTTTTTTGTAAATAATAAATAATGAAAAATATCATAAATGAATTAGCAAAGTTTTATTTCAATTAGATTTTGATAGTTGTTTTGTGCTTAAAATTTATGATATTTTTTGAAATTTTAAATCAAGTTTGTCTAAATCTTGGGAAAGGAATTTTGAAGTTATGAAAGTAAAGGATTGTATGTGTAAAGATGTTATCTTTGTAAAACCAGACTGCGACACAGAAGAGTGTGCAAGATTAATGTGTGAAAATCATATAGGATGTATTCCGGTTTGTGATAATACGAATAATGTTGTGGGAATTATTACTGATAGGGATATCTTATTAAGAACAGTAGGATGCGGAAAAGAAATCAAACACACACCTGTTAGCGAAATAATGACATGTCATGTTGACTGTTGCTCACCTGAGGCAGAAATAAAGGATGTTGAAAAGGTAATGTCACAAAATCAAATTAGAAGAATTCCTGTAATGGAAAATAACAAAATTGTTGGAATGCTAACTTTGGGAGATTTAACAAAAAATAAAAATGTTGATACAAATGGAGTATGTGCAACATTAGAAAATATATGTGGTTGTGATAAAAAGAATGCAGAATAGGGGAGTTGGAAAGTGAAAATCGGGGACAGATTAAATCTGTCCCCAGTGTTTCACTGAATTTAGTAAAAATATTTAATACCAATTTAAATCAATGAATAAAAAAATTTTTTGTGCATAAAATATTTAGAGAGATTTTTTTGTAAAAATCGTGAGTAAGTATGGAAGTGTGAGTAAATATGGTTATAGATATGAATTATTGGAACAAGGTAATTAAAAACATTTTAATATTAGCAATAAGTATTTTTGCTGTTTTTTTAGCATTCAAATTAGCAGCTTTTTACATACCATTTTTAGTTGCTTTTGTTCTTTCTCTAATGCTTGAACCTATTATAAGATTTATAATGAGAAAAACCAAATTTACAAGAAGGACAAGCTCTATTATTGTATTTGTAATTGCAATTGCTATTATAGTTGGTTTGTTAGCCTGGATTATAACTACATTAATTTCTGAAGCATCAAATCTATTATCTAATCTAAACTCATATATAGATACAGCCTATAGCATATTTCAAAATTTAATATCAAAATTTGACTTGAGTAGATTTAATATTCCAGAAGAAGTAATGAACATCATACAAAATTCAGGAATGGAATTTTTAGATACGGTAACAGAGTGGGCAAAAGGTGCATTAACCAAAGTAATTGATTTTATAACGTCCGTGCCAACACTTGGAATGTATTGCGGTATTTCTCTAATAGCATTATATTTTATGTGTGTCGACAAAATATATATGATAGATCAATTAGAACATCATTTGCCTGAAACATGGGTAAAAAAAATAGGTGTGCATTTAAAAGCTTTAGTAAAATCGCTTGGAGGATATCTAAAAGCAGAGTTAATATTGGTTGTAATTTCTTTTTTTATCTCTTTAGTGGGACTTTATATTTTTTACTTCTTAGGGTGGAATATAGAATTCCCTCTAATAATCGCCTTAGGAATAGCATTTGTAGATGCATTACCAATATTTGGCTCTGGAACAGTAATGATACCTTGGGCAGGGATTTTAGCATTTAGCGGAGATATAAAATTAGCCATAGGTATTTTTGCACTTTGGTGTCTAATGAGTATTGTAAGACAGCTGATAGAGCCTAAAATAGTAAGTGGACAAATAGGAATTCATCCAATTTTTACATTAATTGCAATGTACACAGGTTTTAAATTTATTGGAATATGGGGATTATTATTAGGACCAATTGTACTGATAATTCTAAAAAATATTTATGGAACATTAATAGATAAAGGAGTAGTAAAATCAATATTAGAAAGATAAAACTTGGACAAAAGGGACACTCCTATTTGTCCAAGTTTTTGAACTTTTGGGACAGTCCTTGCTAATTCCATTTTTGAATTAAAGAGGTCTGTCCCTTTTGTCCAAGTTTTTGGACGTTTAGGAGTGTCCCTTTTGTTCAAATCTGGGACGATGGAACCGTCCCCTTGTCTCATAAGACGGTTGATGTGGTTACGAAGTTGTCGTCTGGAGGGTATACGTATTCGTCTGTTGGCTCTTGAGTTGTTTTTATTGTTTCTATTTCTATAATTGGAATTTCACCATAATAGTTTCCTTTTGCAATTGTGCCTTCTATTTCTATCCAGGTTCCATCTTCGTAATTATTTGCTATTTTTGAATGACACAAAAATCCTACTACAACTGTTTGAAAATCGGAGGAAATTATCATGTCTCTTGCTAAAACAAATTGTTCTTCATTAAAATCATATAGTCTATATACATATCCAGTGAATTTTATCTTTTGTCCAACATATGTATCTATATCATTATGTACGTTTTGAAGTATGTTGGTATAATTTTGTGCGGTTATAGTATATACAGTGTCTTTAGATAAATAATCATCATTTGTTTTAAAATAATTATTAAATATGATTCTATAGCATATTATAAAAGTTATTATTAAAATTATAATGCACAGAACTCCCATTAGTATTTTAGCGGTTTTATTTCCGTTAATTTTGAGATTAAAAACAAACATTGTAATCGACTCCCTCAGCATAAAAATATTATTTTATATATTAATATTAAAAAGATGATTTAAATATGAATTACAAATTAATCAAAATAACAAAATTAATCAAAACAAGCACAATGCTTTAATTTAACTTAAGTTCAATAATTATCCCACGGCATAGCTGGAAGCTTCCTTTTCAGTGAAACACTGAAAACTTTAAATATTAACAAGATTCTTTAAAAAAAATATAATAAATAATTGACAAGAATAATTTTGTGGTATATAAAATAATTATAAGAATAAAAGGAGGTTATTATTTATGGATGAAAATGAAAACAAGAATGTTAATCAAGAAAACAATGCAAATACAGACGAAACAAAAAAAGAAGTAAATTCTACTTCAACAATTAATCAAACACAGGAACCTAAAAAGAAATCAAACACAGGACTAATAGTTACAATAGTTATTTTAGCCATTGTAGTTGTTGCACTTATAGGTGTTGGGATATTTTTCCTTACTAGAAATGCAATAAAGGATTTTGCAGAAAACGGTTTAAATGAAGTAGAAGCTATTATTGATGAAGGAGAGGAATTTATTCAGGATGTAGAGGACGAAGGATTTTTAAATGCTGTAGAGGACAACTATACAAACAATGGTAATAATACTGTAGAAACAAATACAGTTGCTGAAAATACAATAGACCCATCTGCCTCTCAGACTAATGAGGGAGCAAATAATAGTGCAAGAGAATCTTCTCTAGAAAATCCTCTACAAGTAGGAGAGTGGGGAATTGCTTCTAAATACAATACTGAGACTAGCTCAGACCAAAATGTAAACGTTAGAGTTACAAACATCATAAGAGGAGACGAAGCTAAAGAAATGGCTAAGGAATATATGTCTAGAGATTATAGCATATATAAATATGAAGATCCTGAAGCATATTTAGAATGGGCAGTTATTGAATATGATGTTGACTTCGCAGATACTTATGTGCCTGGAGAACTTGGTGCTAGCCCAAATGTTGAAGCAGACATAACAGGTCCTGATGGATCATCTTTAGAATATAATGGAATTACATATATTACATCTACAATAGAAATAGGCTCTAGAGACTATATAAAAGCCAAAACTGGTTCAGGAAAAATATTGACACAAATTCCTATAGGATGTACAGATTATATAATTCAATTTGGCAGATATAATGGAACAACCGCATATTTTCAAGGGCAATAATTAAATTGTGAATTAAGTGAAACATTGGTAAGAATTTAATTTTTACTAATGTTTCACTTTTTGTGTTGCTTTTTTCTAGTAACATTTTAATTTAAAAATTTCTAAAATGGGTTGCGGTTTTTCCCGAAAAGTGATATAGTAACATGGTATTAATTAGGGTTAGAAAAGTGATTTCTAACTTATTACAAGAAAAATATAATATCAAAATAAAATTATGCATTAGGAAGGAAGAATTATAATGGGTTTATTCAAATCATATAGCGAAAAAGAAGTTAAAAGAATTAGACCATTAGTAGAAAAAATTAATGGACTAGAACCAGACATGCAAAAATTATCTGACAAAGAGTTAAGAGGAAAGACTGATGAATTTAAAAATAGGATAAAAAATGGAGAGACATTAGATGAGCTTTTGCCTGAAGCTTTTGCTGTTGTAAGAGAAGCTTCTAAAAGGGTTTTAGGGATGAGACATTTTGATGTACAATTAATTGGTGGTATTATTCTACATCAAGGTAGAATTGCTGAAATGAAAACTGGTGAAGGTAAAACATTAGTAGCAACACTTCCTGTTTATTTAAATGCTCTAGAAGGAAGAGGAGTTCATGTTATAACTGTTAACGATTACTTGGCTAAAAGAGATAGCGAATGGATGGGAAAAGTATATAAATTCTTAGGGCTAACTGTTGGTCTTGCCATTGCTGGAATGAATCCTGCTGATAAGAAAAAAGCTTATGCATGTGATGTTACATATGGAACAAACAATGAGTTCGGATTTGATTATTTGAGAGATAATATGGTTATTTACAAAGACCAATTAGTTCAAAGAGAACTTCATTATGCTATTGTCGATGAGATAGATAGTATTTTAATTGATGAAGCTCGTACGCCTCTTATTATTTCAGGTAGAGGAGCACAGTCATCTGATTTATATAAGAAAGCAGATAATTTTGTAAGAAAATTATCTCCTAAAGTTATTGTAGAAGAAGATGTTAAAGATTACGAACAAGCTGAAGACAATGAAAAATATGATTATATTGTAGACTTAAAAGCTAAATCTGCATCTTTAACACAAAAGGGTATTAAGAAAGCTGAGCAAGAATTTGGCTTAGAGAATTTTAACGATATTGAAAATTCTGAATTAGTACATAATGTAAATCAAGCTTTAAGAGCACATGGAATAATGAAGAAAGATATCGACTATATCGTTAAGGATGGAGAAGTTTTAATTGTCGATGAATTTACAGGAAGAATTATGTATGGAAGAAGATACAATAATGGATTACATCAAGCAATTGAGGCAAAAGA
>CAMMVE010000017.1 GCA_946500265.1 uncultured Clostridium sp. | reverse complement strand
AGTTGAGAACAATCTGATAGAATGGTTTGGAACATCTATTAAAGATCCTAAAAAAATTTATAGAATCAAAAATAATTAATCTTACATTTTGTCGCATCTTTGTCGTATGTTTGTCGCACCTTTGTCGTATGTTTGTCGCAAAAATAGGGATATGTGTTTCCAGTGATTTAGTTGATTATACATCTGTAAGTATAGAGTTAGTAAATAAAAATTTTATAGAGAACTAAAAAATTTATGAATTTGTAGAGGTGAGTAATGGAAACAGTAATTAATCAAGAAAGAATACACCAATATTTCTCAATAATTAAGGAGAATATAAAAGATAATAATATAAATGGATATTATAGCATTAACAGAAAAATGGAAGATATAGTATTAAAGTTGCTAGAATTAACATATGGATATAAACTAAAAAATATGAACGATATATATCCAAATTATCCAGCAATAGATTTGGCTGATGATAAAAGAAGAATTTCGATTCAAGTAACTGCTGATAATAGTCTTGAGAAGATTAATCGAACATTTGAAGTATTTAAAAATTCTAAAGAAAATTTAATAGAAAGATATGATAAAGTAATATTTTTTATGACAAAAGGAAAATTACCTAAATATGATAAAAGGAAAATTAAAAATCAAGGAATTGATTTTAAAATTATAGATTACGATGACATTTCAAAGGATATAGCAAGTTTTACAAATGAAGAATTATATCCTATTGCTACTTTTTTAGAAAGTCAATATGTAAGCAAATTAGTAAAAAAACTTTCAGAAATTAAACGAAAGGAATGTAAAGATATCACTACAAATTATGTCGAAAGAAAAGTATTGCAAGTAGGAATTAATGATTATTTTAATACTGAAAATAGAGAAAATTTATACGAAGTACTGAAGAACAATAGTAAAGTTGTATTATTAAGTAACGCTGGTGAAGGAAAAACAGAAGAAGCAAAAAGAATTGTAAACTTAATAAATGAAAAAGAAAAAAATGTATGTGCATTTTATAAAAGATTAAATACATATGTTGATAAAGAAATTGAAGATATGATACCGAATGAATATAAGGGCTTACCTGTGCAAAACATATTATTTGTGTTTGATGGCTTAGATGAGATAGAAAATAAAAATAGAAACACTTTTATAAAAAAATTAGAAGAATTTTGTGAAGATAATCAAGATATAAGAGTATTTGTAACATGTAGAAAAAACTTTTATGAAAATCATAACACGAATTTTGATGGAACATTAAAAGGATTCAAAGAATATATATTGTGCAGAATTAATGAAGAGGATATTAATCAATTATTATTAAGGCATAATATAGAACAGGATGAGTTTTGGAAAGAAATAAATAAGAAAAAACTTTATTATATGGTCTATAACCCATTTTACTTAAATGAAATAATAAAAAGATATTTACGAGATAAAGTTCTACCTAGTAGAGAAGAATTATTGGATTCGATGATTGATGAAAGATTTTTAAGAGATAAGAATAAATATAAAGATTCAATAAAACTTGATTATTTTAAAGAACAACTAGACAATCTATTAGAAATTATAGGGATTACTTTAGAATACTTAGGAAAAAATTTCTTAACAAGTAAAGAATATCATGAATTAATACTAATACCAGAAAATAGAGAAATTTTAAATTATAGTAGTTTATGGACGAGAAATGATGATGGAAATTGGAGTTTCGTGCATAATAACTTTGGTGAATATTTGGCAGCTAGAAGATTGAATAAATATCCAATAGAAATTGTAAAAAAAGCTGTTACTTTTAAAAATATTCCTCAAAAAATTAATCCTACGTGGATAAACACATTAACTTTTTTAGTAAATAAGTATAAAAATCCTGAATTGATAGAGTGGATTATAACAGTTATGCCAGAATTTTTATTCTATATTGAAAAAGATATTTTAGATACATCAAAGCAAAAGAAAATATTTTGGGAAATTTATAGACAATGTAAAGAGAAAAGAGTATGGATGACAGATAATATTTATCAAACAAATAATTTAGTATCTGATGAGTCAGATATAAAATATTTGTTACAAGAAATCAAAGAAAATTATCATTACACTTCAGTAGGAAATTCATTGGATATATTGGCCAATACAGATAGCTTATATGGTCAAGAACATGAGATAAAAGAAACATTAATGAATATTTGCTTAAATAATAATTATACTAGATATAACAAATCTACAGCGATAGAAGTTTTAGCTATTTATAATTTGGCAAATTTAGAAGATTTAAGGAATATAGTAGAGTTTAATAGAAAGATAGAAAATTCTAGATTAAGGAAAAGTTACTACTATTTTTGCAACAAATTAAAAATAGTAAATGAAGGAATTGATATTTTCTTAGAAAGATTTGACATTGAAAAGAAAGGCATGAGGGCTACATGGAGCGAAGAAGATGATGAAATATACTTTTGGGATGAACATTTTGAATATGAAAAAGCATTTGGGTTTATAGATAATGATAAAACTTTAAATAAGATTATAGATTTTTTCAATAAAGAAAAATTTATAGTTGGTGAAGATACAAGAAACATTATAAAAAATATATGTGATTCTGTGTTTAATACATATTCAATTCCAAAAGATATAATTAATATTTTGTTAAAAATATATACTAAATGTGAAGAAAATTACAATTATGAAAATATGAATATTGTTATATCCAAAGTCAAAAAAGAAAATATCTTGTTGAACTTTTTCAAAGAATACATAAAATTAGAAAAAAATAAGGCATATAGAGCATATGAGCAAATAATTGATGATGAATGTATGGAATATTATTTTGGCGAATATGAAAAAGGAAAATTTAGTGATGAAGTAACAGAAAAAATATTATTTTTTTATAATAGCAAATTAAAATACTATAATAAATTAAAAGAATTGTATCAGAAAAAAACAAATAGAGTTATTCAGGAAAGACAGACAGTAGATTATAATAAAATAAGAAATGAAAGTATAGAATATTTTTTAAGCAAATTGTTTTCCAAAGATGATTTCTTAAAGTTAGTTGAAGAATTAAAAAATGAAATGCATTTTAAACAATTTAGTGTAAAAGAATTAAAAGAAACAAGACATTATGAAAAAATAGAATATAATATTAAATATCAATATCTTTTTAATTTTTTGATTTTTCATTTAAAGGACGAAGAAGAAATTACAGACAAAACATTTGAAAATTGGAATTGGGATTTTGTTATATTAAGTGAAGTATATAGAATTATAAGCACAGAAAAAAATTCTATAGAATTGAATAATGAACAAAAAGCAATAATAAAAGATATTTGTTATAGGAAAATACAAGAAGTGGATTTTAGGAATGCGATAAAATACAAAAAAAATAAAAGTTGGACAACAAATTGGTTATGTATATATTTATGGTTTTATAGATACAAATTGAACTTAAAATATCCTGATAATATTTTATTAGATATGTTAGAATTTGATTTTAGCATTAATGGAGAAAATGTTGGAATAAATTATATTTTAGAACAAACAAACACAATAGAAGTAAAGAATCGAATTATTGAAAATTTGAATAAAAGAGAAATACATATGGATGTTTTTAAAAATCATATAGAATATTGTTTAAAGAACAATATAGGAAATTGTATTGAGGCAATAGGAAAACATTTATTAAATAAAAACTTATATGATTCAGAAAGAATACTAGCATTAGATTATTTACTTGAATTTATGACAATTGAAGATTTTATAGATAAATACTTCTACAATTTAGAGTTGAATTTTCAAAAACAAATACTTGAAAGAATAATAAAAAAAGATTCTATAATATTAAAACCATGGATAGTAGAAAAATTAAAAAGGTCTAAAAAGCTTGAAAATAAAATGTTTTTTGCACAACAACTTATAAAAATGGAACAGATAGAAGGAATAAAATATTACTATTATTGGTTAAAAAAATCGAATCAAACATATATAGATAAGAGTAGGTTTAATGGGATAAATAGTGAACTTGGCAATATAAAAAATATTGAAATGTTGGATTACTTAATAGGAATATTGGAGTTAACATTTTCAAAGGATTTTAAAGACAAATCATTTGAGGGGATATATAGCAATGTAAGAAAATCTATCATAGTTATAGGGGCTGAAAATGAAAAGCAATATGAAATAGTAAAAAATAAATTGAACGAATTATTTGATAAGAATAAAGATTATGATGATATAGGATTAGTTAGTTATATTATAAAGGAAATAGAGGATTTATATTGTAAGCAAAATCAATTAGTTATGAGTATAGAAAATATTAAACAAAGTATAAAACAATTTGATGAGCAAATGCAAAATAATGAAATAAGAAATTGGATTTAATAAAAATTGTAATAATGAGAGATAGTTAAAACAAGTATAATTTGTAAAAATACTACACAAAATAAAAAAAGTATGATAAAATATTTATGGTGTTGTTTAAGAATTGGATAAATTTAGCAACAAAATAATCTATTTACATAAAAAACAATCTGAAATTTCTGGCACAATTTTGGCACAATTCGTTGGGTAAAGAACCTCGAAACCCTATATAAATGGGCAAAGAACAATAAAGAAATTTCACTTGATGTTTATATGATAGAACAGCCGAAAGTGGCTTAAATACTGAAAAAATTGAGAAGGAGGAATTAATCATGTCAGGACACAGTAAATGGCATAATATTCAAGCAAAAAAAGGTAAAGCAGATGCAGCAAGAGGAAAAATATTTACAAAATTAGGTAGAGAATTATTAATAGCAGTAAAGCAAGGAGGACCTGATCCGGCTGGTAATTCTAAACTTAAAGATGTAATAGCAAAATGTAAGGCAAATAACATGCCTAATGATACAATAAATAATGCAATAAAAAAAGCATCAGGTGCAGGTAATAGTGAAAACTATGAAGAGATTACTTATGAAGGTTATGGCGTAAGTGGAGTTGCAGTTATTGTAGAGGCAAGTACAGATAACAAAAATAGAACAGCAGCAGATGTAAGACATGCATTTGATAGAGCAGGAGGAAATCTTGGAACATCAGGTTGTGTATCATATTTGTTTAGTAAAAAAGGTGTAATAGTAATTGATAGAACTACTACAGATATATCAGAAGATGATATGATGATGCTCGCACTAGACAATGGTGCAGAAGATTTTGAGGCAACAGACGAATGCTATGAAATAACAACAGCTCCAGAGGATTTTGCAAAAGTTAGAGAAGCATTAGAAGAAAAGGGATTAGAATTTTTACAAGCAGAAGTTCAAATGGTTCCCTCTACATATATTAAATTAGATGAAAAAGATGGAGAAAAAATGCAAAGACTAATTGATAATCTAGAAGATTTAGATGATGTCATGAATGTATACCACAACTGGGAAGAGTAAAATTTTTCTGATTTTTAATTAAAAAAATAAATATAATATTATAGTATTATAATATGTAATAATAAAAAGGCAGAATTTATGGAACAAATGTATAAATTCTGCCTTTAGTACAAGAAAGGGGAATAATATGAAAAAGAAAGGATTATTAATAGCAATTATTATCATACTTGTGTTACTAGTATTAGCGGGAGGAACATTTGCATATTTATATTTTGGTACAGATTTATTAAAAACGGACAAGCAACTTTTTGCAAAATATTTGATGCAATTAGGAGATGAAGAAAAGGGATTATTTCCTAAAGCCTTAGATGATTTTTTGGTTAAAAAGGAAACTACTACATACCAAAACAATGGAGAACTATCTTCAAATTATTCTTTAACAGATACTAATGATACTTCGATGAATGAAGTAATTAATATAATGAATAATAGTAAAATACAATTTCAAGGAAGCGTGGATAATGCAAATTTAAAAAGAGAAGAGAATATAACACTTAGTTATCCAGATTCAGTTAGTTTACCATTCAAATATAAAAGTGAAGGAGATATTTATGCGATACAAGCAGACATATTATCACCTTCATATATAGGTATTGAAAATAACAACTTAAAAGAATTGGCTCAAAAGTTTGGTACTACAGATGTAAGCCAAATTCCTGATAAGATAGAATTAAATTCAATTGAATCTCTTAACTTTACTGATGAAGAGTTAAAACATATAAATGAAAGCTATATTATGCCTATTTATAATAATTTAGCAGATGAAAAGTTTACAACAACAGAAAATGCAGATGGTACTAAAACACATATTCTTACACTAACATATACAGAAGCTTTAAATATTTATATTCAGACGTTGGAAACTTTAAAAAATGACACAATGATGCTTAACAAAATAATTTCTATTATTGCAGAAATAAGTGGAGAAAATAATCTTACTGTAGAGGAATTGTCACAAGCAATACAAGACTTTATTGATGATTTACCAAAAACAAATGAAAAAAGCATAATAATAAATATTAATCAAAAAGATGGCATAACAAATAATATTTCTGTTGTTGTTGCTAATTTTACTTTCATTTTTACAAAATCATTTCACAATGAAAATCTATCATATAATTTTAATATACTTGGAGATGAAAATCAAAGTGTAGGTATTCAAATGTCATATACTAACTTAAATACTGATAACGTACAGGAATATGTATCATTTTCAGTTAACAACTTAGATGGGGTAAATTTTTCATATACTTACAACAATTCTGTGACATTTGGAGCAGTTGATATTCAACCATTTAATAATAATGTAGCTATTTTAAATAATTATACAGCCGAAGAAATACAGGCCTTGTTACTCCAATGTGGAACTATTATATCGCAAACAAATACAAGACAAATGGCTCAAATAGGTTTTCCAGAAACATTTGTTAATCCTATAGTTATGTCATATGCGATGCCATTTAGCTATGTTTTTATCGTAAATTCTGTAAGCGATGCTATTGATGAAAGCATTGACGATATGACATAAATTAATTAATTTAATAAAAAGAGTTCTAAAATAAAAAAATACAGCATATATATTAATATATGTTGTATTTTTTTATGTGAGATTTTAATAATTCGCAATATAAAACCAGTTTTGTGAAAGGGAAATAGAAGTGGATAATCAAGTTTTAGAAGTATTAGGCTACCTACCTAAAAATATAAGAGAAAGCATATTACACAGTGGGAACCAAATACAAAATATAGAAGAAATACGACTTAGAGCCAATAGAAACATATTGTTAAAAATAGGACAAGATGAAGTGAAAATTAATCAAACTATTACTACTAGTGAAATTTTAGAAATATTACAAAGAATTTGTGATAATTCTATTTATACATATCAAAGTCAAATTTGTCATGGCTATATCACAATAAAAGGTGGGCATAGAGTAGGAATTACTGGTAATGTAGTAGTTAAAGACGGACAAGTAATTAACATATCGCACATATATAGCTTGAATTTTAGAATTGCGAGACAAATAATTGGTTGCAGTAATGCTGTTTTACCATACATATTAAATTATAGAGATAATTCAATTTATAATACAATTTTAATTTCACCACCTGGGAGAGGAAAAACTACTCTTTTAAGAGACTGCATTAGAAATATAAGCAATGGAATTCTTAACTTCCATGGGTTAAATGTAAGTGTAGTAGATGAAAGAGGAGAAATAGCAGCAATGTATAAAGGAGTACCACAAAGTGATTTGGGTGAGCGAACAGATATTTTGGATAATGTTTCCAAAGCAATTCGGTATGAAAATGCTAATAAGGTCAATGAATCCACGTGTAATAGCAGCAGATGAAATAGGAACTGAAGATGATATTAATGCAATTAATTATGCTGTAACATCAGGTGTAAAGGGAATCTTTACAGCTCATGGAGATGGTTTAAATGATATAACATTAAACCCAATACTTAATAAGCTTTATAATTTAGGAATTATTGAAAAAGTTATTTTAATAAAAAGTGATAGAAGTGTAAGGCTTATTTACAATAAATATTGTTAACAATTGTAAAATATACATGCTTAAAATATGAATATTATTAGAAATTTGAAAAAATTACATTTTAGTTTCTTACTTTGCTATGAAAGGAATGGTATTAATCATGGTTTTTATTAAAGCTTTTATTTTATTACTTATATTTCTTGCAAGTCTTCATGGAGGTAAGATAATTGCAAAAAAATATTCGAACAGAGTATCAGAACTAAAAGAAATGAAAAATGCACTTAATATGTTTCTAACAAAGATAAAATTTACATATGAATCCGTGCCAGAAACATTTAAAGAAATTGGCAACAATGTGAATGGAAATATTGGACAAATATTCAGACTAGCATCTGAACATATGAAGGAAAAATCGGCAGGAGATGCGTGGGAGGAAGTAGTAGAAAAAACAGATACATCTTTAACAGCTGAAGATAAAGAGATAATTAAGAAATTAGGTAGGTTACTAGGTAAAACAGATATTGAAGGACAAATTAGCGAAATAAAACTTGTGCAAGATTTTCTAAACACACAAATTGATGTAGCAGAAAGAGAAAGACAAAAAAATGAAAAGCTATATAAAACATTAGGAGGAGTAGTTGGACTAGCTGTGGTTATAATCTTGATATAAAAAGAAAAATGAATAAAGAAAGGAATTTGACTATGGAAATAGATTTATTATTTAAAATCGCTGCAATAGGTATTTTGGTAGCAGTCCTACACCAGGTTTTAGTAAGAGCCGGAAGAGAAGATCAAGCAATGATGACAACTCTAGCAGGTATAGTAATAGTTTTAACTTTAGTAATAAAAGAAATAAGTACTTTATTTGATACTGTAAGAACAATGTTTGGACTATGAGAAATTGGGGTCAGACCCAAGTTTCTCAAGAAAGGAACATAATGTATGGATATTATTAAAATAATTGGTGTTGGGTTAATATCATTAATAATTATAATAATAGTACGTCAATATAAACCTGAATTTACCCTTTATGTTTCTTTATTAGCAGGGGCATTGATTCTGATTTTTATAATGGACAAGATAGGTGGAATTATTGACTTACTAACATCTCTTGCCAATAAAACAGCAATTAATAACCAGTTTTTATTATTACTCATAAAAATTACTGGTATTGCATTCCTAACTGAATTTGCGGTTAGCTTATGTAAAGATTCTGGAGAAAATGCAATAGCGAATAAAGTAGATATGGGAGGAAAAGTAATTATAGTTTCGATGTCCATTCCAATTATTTCAAGTCTACTTGAAACTGTAATTGAAATTTTACCTTAATTATCCAAAGGGACCTGTCCAAAAGGGCCTGTCCCAATGGCACGCAAAATATAAAATGAAATATCAAGAGGTAGAAATTCATAATTTTATCAAAAGATAAACTGAACAAAAGGGGGAAAAGATGAAAAAGGTTATTTTATTATTAATAATTTTATTTGTTTTCGCCCCTAATGTAGTAAATGCAAATGATATTAGTATTTCTCCAAATGAAGTTTTACAGTCTCAGCAAGATACTTTGGATATTGAGTCTTTTATAGAAGAAGCGGATAAGTACACAGAAGATGTTTATGCAGACATAGATATGGGAGAACTTTTTTCTTCAGCTATTACAGGAAACATTGATAATGAAACAATATTTAAAAGTATATTAAATGCTATACGGCGGAGAAGTATTAGACGCTATTACGGTTTTAGGGAGCATCTTAGTAATTATAGTAATACATAGTGTTTTAAAAAGCCTTAGTGATGGTTTGGAAAATAAAAGCATATCTCAAATTGCATATTATGTTCAATACATATTAATTGTTACGCTTATAATGACAAACTTTGTACAAATCTTAGATATTGTAAAAGAGTCAATACAAAGTTTAGTAGGATTCATGAACTCGTTAATACCTATTTTAATAACGTTAATGCTAACAACAGGAAGCATAGCATCAGCAAATCTTTTACAGCCAATTATCCTTTTTTTAATAACATTTATAGGCAACTTTATTGTAGGAATAATAATTCCATTTGTATTGATTTCAACTTCTCTAGGAATAGTGTCTAAGATATCAGATAGAGTGCAAGTAGACAAATTATCTAAGTTTTTTAAAACGAGTGTTGTTTGGATATTAGGGGTAGTGCTAACACTTTTTGTTGGAATTGTTTCTGTTGAAGGAACTTTAAGTAGTACAGTAGATGGTGTTACAGCTAAAACGGCTAAGGCAGCAGTCTCGAGCTTTATACCAGTTGTTGGAAAAATATTGGGCGATGCAGTTGATACTGTTATAGGGTGTAGCTCTATTTTAAAAAATGCAACAGGAATAGTCGGAATAATTATTTTAATAGGAATTGCAATAATGCCAGTTATAAAATTAACAATATTAATGGCAATTTACTATTTGGGAGCAGCACTGTGTCAGCCAATAGCAGATAGCAAAATTATTTCTCTTTTAGATCAAATGGGAGATACATTTAAAACGCTTTTAGCTATAATGTGTAGCATATCTGTTATGTTTATTATAGGTACTACATTGGTAATTAACATCTCCAATAGTGGAATGATGTATAGATGATTTTCTGATTAAGGACAGACATTGATTAGAAGGTTAAGCGAAAATTAGAGAAAATTTGCCGCATAGGCTCGGTATAGGAGGAGGGAATGATAGAGTGGATAAGTGAATGGGCAGGAGGCATTATAGTAGCTGTATTAATTGGAACTGTTATTGAAATGATTCTGCCAGAAGGAAGTAGTAAAAAATATATTAAAGTAGTTATAGGGGTGTATGTCGTTTTTACCATCGTAACACCAGTGATCACTAAATTTACTGGTGAAGGAATTGAAGTATCTGATGTTTTAGAGATAGATGAATATATAGACGAAGCAAAAGAAGCTTCTGAAGTACACAATTCGATAGAAACCAGTAATCAAAACAGTATAATGAATATTTATATAGACGGCATGAAAAAAGATATTGAGGCAAAAATAGAAGGAAAAGGCTATGTTGTAAATGCAGTTGAAGTAAAAATAGAAAATACAGAAAATTATGCTATAGAGCAGATAGGTCTGGATGTGGAAAAGAAAAGTAAATCAAAGAATGAAGAAAGTGAAAATGAATTAACAGATAAGAATGAAATTAATAATTCTATTGAACCGGTGGAAAGTATTGAAAAAGTAGAAATTGACACATCGAACAAAAATACTGAGGCAAATGAAATGGACGATCAGAATAGCAATAATCAGAAGAGTAGTGATGCGCAAAATTATAGCACAAAAAACAATTTATCTAGTTTGGAAAAACAAGAATTAAAGGATTATATAAGTTCAGTGTATGAAGTGAATAAAAATAATATAATTTTTTATTAGAAAAAGTCATAAGGTTATAGGTGAATCCTCAAACAAAAACCTAAATATATTAAAGAAAAAGGTGCTGTCATGAAAGATATCAAAAACAAATTAAAAAGTCTTGTTGAAAAGAACGAAAATAAAACAGGCAATAGAAAAATAGAAAATATTGTAGTATTTATCATTATATTAATTATTACAATAATTGTTATAAATGTTATTTGGAATGACAAGCCAAGCGAAAATCAAGACAATAAGACCACATCAGATGCTAACAAAAAGTTGGCTGTAGATAATCAAAATGTTGATAATACAGATTCTGCTTATAATGACGTAACACAAACTCAAAATGCAATGGAAACAAAACTTGCAGATATATTATCTAATATAAATGGTGTTGGAAAAGTGAAAGTCATGATTACATATTCTGAAACAAGTAAAACTATGCCTGTATATAATGAAGAAAGCTCTGAAGAAAATACAGAGGAAACAGACAGTGAAGGTGGAACTCGAAAAATTACACAAACCGATGTGAGAAAAGAGGTGATTTATGAAGAAGGAGATAATGGCAAAACTTTGATTACACAAAGCGTTGTAAGTCCATCAATAGAGGGAGCAATAATTACTGCCGAAGGAGCGGGCAATGCTGAAGTAAAAACAAATATTATTCAGGCAGTTGGTGCTGTGACAGGACTTGCAAGTCATAAAATTCAAGTGTTTGAAATGTCAGGTTAATGTCGGTTTAGGGACAGGTCTCCAGGCGACAAATTGTCGTCTAGGGGACAGGCCTGCAAGCGATATAGATGAATATAATATTTGAACGGTAAGAAGTTAGTCCTTTACCGACAAAGGGAGGAAAATTTATGAGAACTTTAAAGAAAAATCAAATTGTAGTTTTTGTAATAGGATTAATGATTATTACAGCTGGTTATTTAAGTTATTCTAATAATTCAGATGGAGCAAATAATGGTTTATTAGAGGCTAGCATGATTACAGATTCTGAAGAAATGGCAAGTATTGGTGATGCAAAACTAGTAAGTGGAGAGCCTATAGATGCAAATCAAGTGAACAACTTACAGGCAAATGAAATAAATACAAATAATGATGAAGTCAGTGCTAATTTAGTAGAAAATGCTACACAAACGGCAGATTTAAAAGGCGAAGACACAAATACAATTAATTCTAATGAATTGCACGATGTAGAGAATACAGATAGTAATACACTGATAGATGATGCAGAAAAGACGGAAGAAACAAATAGTAGTGAATTAAGTGATAGTGACTATTTCACGAATTCTAGACTAAATAGAGATACTATGTATTCTCAAAGGATAGAAAATTATCAAGATTTACTAAATAATACAAATGTAAGTGAAGCGCAAAAAAAGATCGCACAAGAAGAAATTACAAAATTAAACAATGAACAAAATGCTATTATGATAGCAGAAAATATAATAAAAACAAAGGGAGTAGATGATTTGATTATTCTAGTTAATGGTGACAGTGTTAATGTAGTAGTGGGAGGAGAGGAATTAGAAAAAGAAACAATTGCGCAAATTCAGAACATAATTACTAGAGAATTAGGCACAGATATTGGAAATATACATATCATGAATAAGTAATTATTACCAAGCTAAGCCGGAAGCTTGCAACCAGAAAAATGCGGGGACAGAATTAAATCTGCCCCCAGTGTCTCATTCGTTTTTTGCTTCACACATTGATGAATACACATCTTCTTTTAATTGCAAAATTGCATCTTTTTTTCCAAGCAGTTTATTAGGATAAACTGGCTTCAAAATTTCAAGTGTAATTATGGTTTTAGGTTTTATTAAATTACTAATTTTCTTTTTTTTATCAAACTTAAATACCATTGGTATAATAGGAACATTGTTCCTTACAGCAAAATCAAAAGCGCCATTTTTGAAATGTCTTATTTTATCATAGTATGGCCATAGAGAGCCCTCTGGATAAAAATGAACAGTTTTTCCGTTATTTAAAAGACTGTCTATTGAATTCATAAAATTTTTTGTATACTTAATATTTTGAGGGATAGGGACAGCATTTAAAAGCTTTATTATTTTACGTACTATTGGTATTTTAAAATTTGTTTCTAATGATGTATAATATGTCTTTTGAGGAACGTTAGCTAATCCTACCATTGCACAGTCAAATGGATGCACATGGTTTGATACTGTTACTTTACCGCCCTCGATATTTTCAATATTTTCTTTTCCTTCTATTTTAAAACTCCAAAAAAACTTTGTAATAATTATTAAAAGGGGAAAAGCAATTAAGTATAGTAAATTCGAGCAGGTGTTAAACCAAAAATTGTCATTAACGTATTTAAAATCATCATCTATTTCAAACTTAAATGGTTGCCAAAAATGTAATATGTGAGAATCTTCTGGGATTTTTTCTTCTTCATTCTTACGAACATTCTCTAATTGCATCCTTAAACATCTCCTCCATCTTTATAATACTATTTTTTAATCTATATTTTTCTGCACTTTGTGCATATTTATATTCCATTTCTTTTCTATAGCTTTCATTTTCTATCCAAAAATCAATTTTGCTTGCTAAATCTGTGCTATTACCTGCTTCGAATAAGCTTTCTGGAACTAATGCAAATTGCTTAGTAGCAGAGTTTGGGCTATTAGCTATTATAGGTACATTACCGCAGGCAAAAGCTTCTATACACGATATAGCTTCTATCTCAGCATCTGCACTATGAACATATAAGTCTGTAGATTTTAATAGTTTAATTAAATTTTCTTTATCATAGAATTGCATTATTGGTGGATTTGAAAGTGCTTTACCTAATTTTTTATACTTTTCTTCTTTAGGCCCTTTACCAGCTAGAATAAGTTGTATTTTATCTAAATGTTTAGATTTGCTAATAGCATCTATTAATACATCTTGACGCTTTTCACCAGAATATCTGCCTATCATTGTAATAACAAACTTATCTTTAAATTCAGGAAGTTTTTCTTTCTCATAATATTTAAAATCATCGTCTACGCCATTTGAAATAACATGTAATTTAGCTGTATATCCATGATTTTTCAATTCATTTGCAATAAATTCACTAGGACAATGTATATGAGTGAATCTATTAAAAAATGAATCCCTATAATGGGTATATATAAAATCATTTACTTTGGTATTAGTTCCAAGACCTATAGAATAAGTAATATTTTCTGGTTGAACATGAAAAGCTGTAGTATGAGGAACATTTTTCTTTTCACAAATTTTAAGACCTACTTTTGATAACCAAAAAGGCATATAAAAATGAACCACATCTACACTTGCAATTGCTTCTTCTAATACTTCAGTGTCAGGAATAGCAAAACTCATCCCTTGAGATCTTATAATATGTGATATACCAGGTAAAAGTGGTAATTCTTTTAAATTAAATTTATATTCATCTTTTTTATCTCCAGTACTTACTATATAAACTTCATTTCCACGGTCTTGCAAGCCTTTTGCAAAACGTCTGGCTGAAATAGTAGTTCCATTGTTTGAATTATCAAATTGGTCAATAACAATTAATATTTTCATATATACTCCTCATAATATTTATAGTTAAAACCAAAAATATTATACATTAATTTACAAAAAAATACAATATTTTCATCAAAATTGATTATTTACATAAAAAGTATAGAAAATTTATAAAAAATGTGCTATAATAATTAGTATGACACTTTATCAACACTCATTAATAATTTTTAAGGAGGCGTTAGTCATGAGTGATAGTGTTAAAATGAACGAAATGGAAAAATTGCTGGAAGAGGTTCAGAAAAACGAATGGAGCAGAGGAATGATAACCAAGTTTTTCATTCAAGTTCTGCACGAAGGGAAAGATGAAAATCTTGAACTTTTGCTTCTTCAGTACTTGGGTGCGAACCCCACAGTCGACAACAATTATCCACTTCGGGCTGCATCTGCTAGCGGTCATCAAAAGACCTATTATGCATTGATGCAGTTAGGAGCTGAGGCAAGCGCTGAGCATCACCGTGCATTAGTAAATGCATTGGAATGCGAGAGAACAGAAATCGCTAAAGATCTTCTGCATGAAATTGAAATGGAGGCACTGAACGCGTCAAGTGAAGGAAAAGAAATTATAAGAAAGGACTTAGTTCCTGCTCTTAATTTGGCGGTGATTCGTGACTACACGGAGATAGTAGAAAGGATTTTGAAACTGGGAGTTAGACCTGGTTCCAACCTTTTAGCAAGTGCAGTAAGGTCGAAAAATGAAAAAGTTGTTGATTTACTTTTCGTTTATGGAATTGGCGAAAGCAAGCATTACAATGATGCATTGGAAGATGCAATGAAAATTGCAATCGACCAGAATGACGAAGCAATGGTAAGGCGGCTAGATATGATGGGAGCAGACGCAGACGATGATACTTACATCATTATGGCTGCCAAGAAAGGCCTAACTGATCTTGTGAATTTTTTTGCAAGGTTAGGAGCAAATCCAAGAGCGAACAACGATCAACCCATTGAGACGGCTCTGCTTGAAGGCCATTTGGATACAGTCCAAGCGCTTCAAGAATTAGGAGCGGATCCGACGGTAGATTACATGTATACCTTAAGAGCTACTGCTCGGAAAGGGTATGCTGATATTGTTGAATTCTTGATTGAGCTTAAGCCGAACAACCTAAAAGCAGCTGCAGAAAGAGCTCTTCTCGTTTTGAAAGGTTGCAATGTGGAAGAAAAAATTCTCCATATGCTCCAAAACGCAGCGAACGAGGAAGACTATTAAACACTATCGCAAGGGGGCACTCTATTAGAGTGCTTCCTTCTTTATTGTATAGGCAAATCATACGTGAAACGTGGTGACAGATTTAAATCTGTCATCTAAGTTTCACTTTTCATGTTGAAATAAAATGATAAATTTAGACCTGTCCCCAAATTATATTCAAGAAAATAATAATTTGTAGTTGTAATTTTTAGATTTATTGATATAATAGTATAAGTAAAATTTACAAAAAGTAAGATAAGAGTATTAAACTAAGAAATTAGTATAAGTATTTTGATGAGAGAAAGGAATGATAAATATATGTTAAGAAAAGTAGCTATTTTAGCAAATGGTGGAGATGTATCAGGATTTAATGCTGTTATAAGAGCTATTATAAAAACAGCAGAGAATAAAAATATTGAATGTTATGGATTTATAGATGGATATAATGGTTTATTGAAAAATGATATTATAAAATTAGGGACAAGTTCAACTGGTAATGCCGTTGGAATATTACCAAAGGGTGGTTCAATTATAGGTTCTTCGACCAATGCTAATGTTTTCAATTATCCGGTAGAGGAGAATGGACAAGTTGTATACAAAGATTTATCTGATATCTGTGTTGAAAATATTAAAAAAGATGAAATTGACTGTTTGTTTACACTTGGAGGAGATGGAACTCAAAAATCTGCAAGAGATTTATCATTAAAAGGAATAAATGTTATAGGTGTGCCAAAAACAATTGATAATGATGTTGCTTGTACAGAAATTACTTTCGGATACAATACGGCTGTTTCTGTTGCAACAGAAGCAATAGATAGATTACACTCAACAGGAGAAACACATCATAGAATAATGGTTTTAGAAGTTATGGGAAGATATGCAGGATGGATTGCACTTGAATCTGCAATAGCTGGCGGTGCAGATGTAGCATTAATTCCAGAGATTCCTTATGATATAAATAGCGCAGCTACAAAAATTATAAATAGAAAAAATAGAGGAAAACAATTTAGCGTAGTTGTTGTAGCAGAAGGAGCTAGACCAATAGGAGGAGAAATATCTGTAAAGAATATAAGAAATAATGGAGCAGGTGTGGATAATACAAAATTAGGAGGAGCAGGTGAACAGGTTGCAAAACAGCTTGAAAGTTTAACTGGCTTAGAAGCTAGATGTACTGTTCTTGGATATATGCAAAGAGGAGGTACTCCAACTGCATTTGATAGAGTTTTATCTACAAAATATGGAACTAAAGCCATGGAACTTGCAATGGAAGGAAAATTTAATACTTTAGCAGTAATAAAAAATGGCAAATTAGATAGCGTTCCATTGGAAGACGTAGTAGGTAATAATACTAAAATTGGAGCAGTATCAGGAAATACACCAGAGAGTAATTTAAGAAAAGTAACAATGGATGATGAATTAGTAAAAACTGCAAGATATATAGGAATTAATTTAGGGGACTAAAGACTTGCAAGATGTATAATAGCAATAATTAAAGGGGACAAAAGAATGTAGAAAGACAATAAATAATAGAGGAAAATTGATGTCGCCTGGAGACCTGTCCCCAAACCGACAGAGAGGAGTAAATAGATGATAGACTTTAAAAATGTAATAGCAGATGAACTTAAAAAAGTTACTAATATAGAAAGTGCTGGAGAATATATAGAAGTGCCTGCAAATAAGGAAATGGGAGATTTATCTCTTCCATGTTTTAAACTTGCAAAAGAAATGAAGAAAGCTCCACAAATAATTGCAAATGAGATAAACGAAAACTTACAACTTCCTACAGAGTTGTTTTCAAAGACTGAGGTTGTAAATGGGTATTTAAACTTTTTTATTAACCCAACAGCTTTGATAAAAACAGTTTTCGAAGAGTTTGAAAGTAAAAAGGATGGTTATGGAAGCTGTAATATTGGTGAGGGAAAAACAGTTGTAATAGATTATTCATCTCCTAATATTGCTAAACCTTTTCATATTGGACATTTGAAAACTACTGTACTTGGAGGAGCTTTATATAATATCTATAAATTTTTGGGATATAAAGTTATTGGAGTAAATCATTTAGGTGATTATGGTACACAATTTGGCAAACTTATTGAGGGATATAAAAGATGGGGAAATGAATACGACCTTTCAACAGATGCAATTGATAAATTAGGAGACATATATAAAAGAATAAATGATTTATGTAGTGAAGATGAAAGCGTTTTAGAGCAATGTAGAGAAAATTTCAAATTACTTGAATCGGGAGATGAATATTGTACTAAGCTTTGGAAAGAGTTTAGAGATTTGAGCATAGATGAATTTAAGAAAATATATGATTTACTTGGTAGCAAATTCGATTCATGGAATGGAGAAGCTTTTTATGCAGATAAAACCTCAGAAGTTATTGATATTTTAGAAAATACGGGTAAATTAATTGAGTCAGAAGGAGCAAAAATTATAGATTTAACTGATGCTGGAATAGATACACCTTGTATGATTTGTAAGTCAAATGGGGCATCTATTTATGCAACAAGGGATTTAGCTGCTATTTTATATAGAGCTAGAACTTATGACTTCGATAAATGCTTATATGTAACATCATATGAACAAAATTTACATTTCAAGCAAATCTTTGAAGTTGCAAAACTCTTAGGATTAGATGAAAAATATACCAAAGGTTTAGAACATATTGCATACGGAATGATACAATTACCAACAGGAAAGATGTCAACTCGTAAAGGAAATTTCGTAAAAGTTGTAGACTTATTAAATGATGCAATTTCTGAAGCCAAATCTATAATTGAGGAGAAAAATCCAGACTTAGAGAATAAGGATGAGATAGCAAAGAAAGTTGGTATAGGAGCAGTTATATTTAATGACTTATACAATAGCAGAATTAAAGATGAAATTTTTGATTTAAATACAATGCTTAACTTTAATGGTGAAACAGGTCCATATCTTCAATATATGTTTGTTCGTACAAATAGTATTTTAAATAAAGCTGAAAATTTACCATCTATTTCAAATATTGATGTATCTTTATTAGAAGATAATGCATCTACCAATTTAATTAAAGCTATATATGAATTTGGTAATATAGTAATTCAAGCAGCAGAAAAGCATGAACCATATATCATATCTAGATATTTGATTAAAATTGCACAATTATTCAGTACTTTCTATAATGAAAATAGAATAATTGGAGAAGATAAAAAAGTACAAGATGCAAGAATTTATCTAGTATATTGTACAAATTTAGTTTTGAAATCAGGAGCCAGCCTACTTGGTATGGAAATGCCAAACAAGATGTAATAATTGAAAAAATAGAGGGAAAGTAATGATAAACACAATAAAAAAGCATAAGCAAGATATAATAATTTTTGTAATAATATTTATTTTGTCATTAATAATGTGTTCGGCATTTCTACAGCCCCATTATCCACATGATACATATAAAATAATAAATGATGGCCTTGCAGAGCATTCTTTTATAAGATTTTTACAAGATGGAAGGCCTTTTTCTGCTATAGCTACAACAATTGTAGATATGATGAATATGCCAATAGAAGTTTATATGATATTGTCATTAATATTAGCATTATTTTTCATGTCATTATCTGTTGTGACAGTTTATAAAATGCTAAGAAAGCATTTGAAAACAGAAAATAAATTATTATACGTAATGCTTTTATTAATATCATTCATTTTTATATACAACTATCTGGCAATTGAATTTATATATTTTTTAGAAAGCTTCATTTTAGCTATAGGAATTTATTTAAGTATATTAGCAGCGAAATTTATTATTGATAATGAAAAATATAAGTATGTGAAGGCAATGCTTGTCTTGATAGTAGCTGCTTTTTGTTATCAAGGCTCTATTGCTATATTTCCTATGCTAATAATGACACATTATTTACTATTAGATAGAAATAATTTAAAAGAGAGTATAAAAAATATTGTTATTGCTGCCATAATCTATGGAGTAGCAATGCTTTCGACTATTATATTCTGTAATGTATTTTTTTATACTACTAGAATACAAGTGGCAAATGCAGATTTAACGCTGCAAGGAATTTTTGAAGCATTATATATTTTAATTGTTAAATCTTTTAATATTATTCCGCCATATATTCATATAGGAATAATGTTCATAACTATAATATTTATTTTAATGAATAAGAAAGATAGAATAAAACTAACATTAAGCTACTTATTTATTATTTTAGGAGCAATATGCATTTGCTTAATGCCAATTATTACAGGCTCTGGTTTGGGAATAGAAACACGTTTTTGTATATCGTATGGTACAACTGTAGGAATTTCATTATTATTTATGCTATATACAACTCAAGAGAAAAATAAATATATAAAATTTTTGATTTATACAATTATAGTAGCTGTATTTATAATGAATTTTATTACATATTTATCTATAACATATCAGCATCTTGAAGTAAATAAACTTGATAAACAGATTTGCCAAATTATAGATGACGAAATAGAAAAATATGAACAAGAAACAGGAATAAAAGTCACAAAAGTAGCAGCAATGCTAAGAAACGTAGAAGATGTATATTATCCAGGATTCTGGCATGTTGGAGATATGACTGAGAGTGCATTAAAATCTTGGGCAGTAAAAGATGTAATCATATATTATCTGGACAAGGATATGGAATATGCACCAATTACATATAGCCAATATAAAGAATGGTTTGAAAATAAAGAATGGAATGGATTCTCAAAAGAACAAATTGTAATAGAAGGAGATACAATTTACTTTTGTGGAAATTAAAAAAACGAAACAAAGACTTGCATATTTTATAATATATAGTATAATTGAGGAGTGATTACACTTTCAAGAAAGGAATGATATTAAAAATGAGAAAGTATTTTGGAACAGATGGAATTAGGAGAATTGCAAATACAGAGTTATCGCCAAATTTGGTATATAGAGTTGCGAAAGCAGGTGCATATGTTTTATCAAAACATAGTGACCATACACCAACAATTTTAATTGGAAGAGATACTCGTATATCTGGAACTTTAATAGAAAGTGCTATGGTTGCAGGATTCTTGAGCTATGGTGCAAATGTTAAGATTTTAGGAGTTCTTCCAACTCCAGGAGTAGCATATTTAACAAAAAAATTAAAAGCAGATGCAAGCGTTGTAATTTCAGCATCTCATAATACATATGAATTTAATGGTGTAAAATACTTTAGTAACAAAGGTATGAAAATACCAGATGAACTAGAAGAAGAAATAGAAGAAGTAATGGATTCTGGAAAATTAGATGATTTTTCAGCTGTAAATGAGAAAATTGGTGTGTCTGAAATAAGAACAGACTTACTAGATGAGTATGTATACTTCTTTAGAAAGAATTTTGAGGAAGATTTTGAAAATTTAGATATGTCAAACTTTGTAGTTGCCATAGATACTGCAAATGGTGCAACAAGTGTTGTAGCAGAAAAAGTATTTTCAGCATTGGGAATAAAACACTATATTTTAAATAATACTCCAAATGGAACTAACATTAACGAAAACTGTGGTTCAACACATTTAGATGTATTAAAGAAATATGTTGTAGAAAATAATTGCAATTTGGGAATAGCATATGATGGAGATGGAGACAGATGTCTTGCAGTAGATGAGAAAGGAAATGAAATTGACGGAGATAAATTATTGGCTATTTTCTCAAACTATATGAAAGAAAAAGGAATTCTAAAAAATGATACTCTTGTTGCAACAGTAATGAGCAACTTGGGATTAAAGAAATATTCAGAAGGAAATAATATAAAGTTTGAAGAAACAAAAGTTGGAGATAGATATGTTCTTGAGAAAATGTTAGAAAAAGGATATAATTTAGGAGGAGAACAGTCAGGACATATTATATTATTAGATTATAACCCAACAGGAGATGGAATTTTAACATCTTTAATGTTAACAAAAATTATTTTAGAAAAAAATGTATCTGCTTCAAAGATTTGTGATATAATAAAAATATATCCTCAAGTTTTAGTAAATGCAAAGGTTTCTAGTGATAAAAAATACGATTTTGATAAAGATGAAGAGATTAAGGAAGAAATTGCAAAGTTAGACAAAGAATTCTCTGGAAACGGAAGAGTTTTGATCAGACCTTCTGGAACAGAGCCACTTGTAAGGGTTATGATAGAAGGAACTGATAAAGAATATATAACAACTAAAGCAAAAGAACTCGCAAAATTAATTGAGAAAAAATTAAATTAATATAAGGGGAGGTTTCTTAATATGCCAATGATAAATTTCACAAATCCAGTTATATTATTAGTAGCAACATTGTTATTCGTATTACTTCTAATTCTTTCAAAAGAAACAAACACAAGTATAATAATGGCTGTAGTATTATTTGTATTTGTTGCACTACTAATAATTCATGTTGTAATGTATATAACAGGACAGGGACTAGAACAAACAACTATTTCCGATTTAACATTTACAATGGTGCTTGATTTAATTTTTGTTTTATTATCATTTATTGGTTATTTATGGGTAGATGATATTGAAGCAAAAGTTAAAAAGAAAAAAAGCATTGATAATAGTTTAGACTGGTTTTGGAATAAAGTTTAATTCTTAGTGAGAACTGGGGACAGATGTAAATCTGTTCCCAATGTTTCAGTTTCTAAGCTATAATAAAGCATAGCTTAAATTAATAGTTTTAAGTTATTACTTGAATGGGGGAATATTTATGAGCAAAAACATTTTAATAGGTGGAGCATGGCCTTATGCTAATAATGATATGCATTTAGGACATGTGGCAGGTTTGATTTCTGGAGACATATTAGCTAGATATTTTAGATTAAAGGGCTATAATGTGATGTATGTATCTGGTACAGACTGTCATGGTACACCAATTACAGAAAGAGCAAAAAAAGAGAAGAAAAATCCTAGAGAAATAGCAGAATATTATCATGAAAGAGATAAGGAAACTTTAGAAAAATTCAGATTTTCTTATGACTTATATACAAAAACAGAAACTGATTTTCATAAAAAAGCTGTTATGGAAATGTTTAAGAAAATGTATGATAATGGCTATATTTATGAAAAAGAAGAGCCTCAAGCATTTTGTGAACATTGCAATAAGTTCTTATCAGATAGAGAATTGCAAATAATTTGTCCAAAATGTGGACAAACCACAAAAGCAGAACAATGTGATAATTGCCAATATGTTCCTACAATTCAAGATATGAAAGACGGAATATGCTTAGAATGTGGTTCAAAAGTTGTTTTGAAAAATAATAAGAATTTATACCTTGAACTTTCAAAATTTCAAAATCAAATTGAACAATATGTTAAGGAAAATAATTCGTTATGGAGAATTAATGCTAGAAATGAGACGGATAAATATTTAAAACAAGGGCTTGTTGATAGAGCTGTAACTAGAGATTTGGACTGGGGAGTAGAAATACCGGTACCAGGGTATGAATCAAAAAGGATGTATGTTTGGATAGAAGCAGTACTAGGATATATTACAGCAACAATGAAAAAATGTGAAGGAACTGGACAAAATTGGGAAGAATTTTGGAAAGAAGAATATCATCCTACAATATACATGGTACATGGAAAAGATAATATAGTATTTCATAGCATAATATTTAATGCTCTATTATTAGCAATGAAAGAAAATTATCATCTTGTTAATACAATAGTATCGTCAGAATACTTAAATATTAATGATGAAAAAATATCAAAAAGTAAAGGTAATGGCACTCCAGCAATAGAGCTTGCTGAAAAATATGGAGTAGATACTTTACGTTTTCATTTAATAAATAACGGACCAGAGAAAAAGGATTCAAATTTTACTATTGAAGCTTTAATTGCTACAAATAATGGAGAATTGTTAAATAAATTTGGTAATTTAGTCAATAGAACATTGAAATTTAAAGAATTAGAAGAGATTCCAGATGGCAAATTAGATGAAAATATGAAAGAAGTAATTGTAAAAGCTTATGAAAATGTAGGAAAAGCAATTGAAACTCTAGAATTTAAGGAAGCTTCTGACTTAGCAATGGGACTTGTAGAGGCTGCAAATAAATATTATGATGACCAGAAACCATGGATACAAAAGAAAGAGAATATTGAAGAGTTCAATAATACTATATATACTTGTGCAACAATTATAGCAAACTTATCAAATATATTTGAACCTTTTATGCCAGATGCATGTGAGAAAATACGTAACTATTTAAAAATTGAAAATAAATCTTGGGAAATAATAGAGCCTAAGGCCGGGCTTAAGTTAGAAAATATCGAGCCTTTATTTACAAGAATGTAAGAACTGAAAGATGTGGATTTTTTAAATTCGCATCTTTTTGTGGTACAAATAAAGCCAAAGTATAAAGTATATTTCTCGAATTTTCTTGTTCCTTGGTGTCGCACACCTTCGAATGTTAAAAAGAAAAATAAATTTTTCTTTTTAACGCAGGAAGGTTGCTCCAAGTCGCACTCGCTTTTAACAAAGCTCGTTTGGTCGCTTACGCGGAACTTCAAAAATTCTCTAAATATACTTTATACTTTGGCTAAAAAAGAATATGATAAAAAATTACATAAAGGAATTGAAATAGTTAGAATTTGTGTTATATAATAATGTAAAATTTAAAGTGGGAGGCAAAAAATGAAATATTTAGTAGTATCTGATATTCATGGTTCGGGTTATTATGCAAAAAAATTAGAAGATATAATTTCTAAGGAATGTCCGGATGAAATTATTTTACTTGGAGATTTGTATTACCATGGACCACGTAATCCATTGCCAAAGGATTATGAGCCAAAGAAAGTTGCTGAAATTTTAAATTCATATAAAGATAAAATTTCAGCAGTTAGAGGAAATTGTGATGCAGAGGTAGACCAAATGATTTCTGAATTTGAAATAAAAGAAAATCTTAAGTTAGACATTGCTGGAAAGAAATTTTTCTTTACTCATGGTCATAAGTTTAATATTGACCAGTTACCAAATGATGAATTTGATGTACTTGTGTATGGACATTTTCATACAGGATTTATTAGGGAAAAGAACGGCAAGATTTTTGTAAATACAGGATCTATTACTTTACCTAAGAATAATACTCCACATAGTTATGTAATAATTAATGATGGAAAAATATATTTGAAAGATATTGATGGAAATATAATAGATGAAATTTAATTAAGTTTAGGAGAAATAAAATGAAATATGTTTATAATAAATTGGTCAGAGATAGAATACCAGAAGAAATCGATAAATCGGAAGGTAGAAAATCAAATTATAGAATATTAGATGATGAGGAATATTTGAAGGAGCTTGACAGAAAACTGTTTGAAGAAGCTCACGAATTTGTAGAGGAACATTCCTTAGAAGAACTTGCAGATTTAATGGAAGTTCTTAGTGCAATAATGAAATTAAAAGGCATGTTACCATCAGATGTTGAATCTGCTAGAATGATTAAAAATAATAAAAAAGGTGGATTTGATAAGAAGATTTATCTGATAGACGTTGAACAAAACCAGATAGATGAAAGGGAAGAAAAAGAATCAAAGAAAGAGTGGAGAAAAGCAGATAAAACTGATTCGAATAATTCTATTGAAAATCTACAAGAGTTAGTTTCAAATATGGTAGCTACTTATGATTTAGACATCTCACCAGAGTTGAGATATATAGATTTAACATCAGAAGTAGGAGAGATAGGAAAAGAATTTTTAAAGGGTTCAGATTATGGAAAAAATAATTATAGAAAAACAGATAATATGGAATCTGAAATAGGCGATACTTTATTTTCTTTAATATGTATTGCTAATTCCTTGAATATAGATTTACGAACTGCATTAATGAATGTAATGGTAAAATATCAAAAAAGATTTGCTGAAAAAGGAAATGTAGGGTCAGAATGTTGAAAATGTTAAGCAATTAACTTATGAAGAGCTATGTGCGGAATTTTTAAATGAAAATATTAGTCTAATCAATGAAGATAAAAATTTAATTCTTTCCATTAAAGATGAACATTTATTGGAATATGAAAAATTCAAAGTGTCAATGGATTTTAAAGAAGCACTAGATAAATTCATACAAGAAATGAAAGAAAATATAATTCCGGAGAAAAGTATAGAAATAAAAGGATATGAAGTAATACCAAATAATATTATCAAGGATATATATTTTTCAATTGAAGAATCTAGCATGTATGATGATATCAAAAGAAAATTAGATAGAACAAGTTTAATATTATCTAAATATATAGAGAATAATTATGATTTAATAATGTCAAATGTAAAAAATCAATATCAGAAAAATATTAATATCGTCTCAAAAGAACTCAATAAAAACGAACTGAACAAATTGACTTTAATAGAAAAAGAAGTAAACAATAGTTGTAAGTCTAGTATAAAGAAATATTTTAGCGGACTTATTCCAAATGTATTAAATGCATATATAAAATTTCTTACAAATTTGAAAAAATATATTAACCCTGAATTTTACAATGATGTAAAAACAAAAGTGCAGAATAATATAACAAACATAAAAGCAAGAAAAGTAGAATTTGAAGACTTAAGTGCATTAATTTATCTTAAATGTAAAATGCTAGGGGTAGAACCTTATGAAGAATATAGGCAGGTTGCAATAGATGAAGCACAAGATTTTGGCGATTTTAGCTTTTATGCATTAAAGTCTCTACTTAGAAATGCAACTTTTAGCATCTTTGGAGACTTGGCACAGTCGATATATCAATATAGAGGAATAAATAACTGGCAAAATGTTGCCAACAATACTTTTAAAGAAAAATGTGATATGAAATATTTATTAAAAAGCTATAGAACAACAACAGAGATAATGAATTCTGCTAATAATATTACCAATTATATAAATTTAAATGTGGCTAAACCAGTAATAAGACATGGTAAGAATGTTAAATATATTAATTATAGTAACACTGATGAGCAAATAGATAAAATAAAATCTATTTTAGAACAATATAAAGAAAGCGAATATAAAACTGTTGCAGTGATTTGTAAGGACGAAGAAGAAGCTACATTTATTAATGATAAATTGCGAAGTGATAATATAAAAATTAATAATATTACGGATTCAGATACGCAGTATAACGGCGGAATTTGCACTATAACAAGCTATTTAGCAAAGGGGTTAGAATTTGATGGGGTTATTGTTGCAAATGCATCGGAAGGAGAATACAATTCTAACAAAGATATTGATATGAAACTATTATACGTTTCTATGACTAGACCACTACACGAATTAAATGTTCTTTATAATAAAAATATAGTTAAGCCATTGCAGGAAGAAGTGGAAATATTGTAAAATATGGATATTGATAGTATATAGGTTTAATGAGAGGTAAAATTATGATAAACTCAAATACGTATATTGGAAAACTGGTAGAAGTGAAAATAGATAGACCAATGGGGTCAAAACATCCAAAACATGGATTTATATATCCAATTAATTATGGATATGTACCAAATACTATAAGTGGTGATGGAGCTGAAATTGATTGCTATGTATTAGGAATATTTGAGCCTCTAGATACATTTAAAGGAAAATGCATAGCAGTAATTCATAGGACTAATGATAATGATGATAAATTAGTTATTGTACCAGAAGGTAAAGAGTACTCAAATGATGCAATAAGAGCATTGACTGAATTTCAAGAAAGATTTTTTGAAAGTATAATAATTAATGAAAAAAATGATTTCTCTAAAAATTAAAAACTTAATTGAATTAAGCCAATTAGTATAAAAATAATGAAGAAGCAATGAAATTTTATGAGAATCAAGGTCTAACAACTCAAAGAAGAGTAATGGAAATAAATATTTAATGAGGTAAAACTTATGAAAGATTTGAGAATAGAAAAATTAGCCAGAAATTTATTAAATCATTCTATTAAGTTACAAAAGGGAGAAAGATTACTAATAGAAATAATCGGCACAGAGGCAGTTCCTTTAGGAAAAGAATTAATAAAACAAGCTGAAAGTATTGGGGCATTTCCATTTTTTAATATCATAGATTATGAAATAATGAGAGAAATGCTCACTAATTGCACAGAAGAACAAATACAAATATATGCAAAACATGACTTACAAAGAATGAAAGATATGGACGCATATATTGGGATAAGAGCTAGCACAAATACAGCAGAATTAAATGGAATTTCAAAAGAAAAGATGGAATTATATAATAAGTACTATACTTTACCTGTACACTTTGAAGAAAGAGTGAAGCACACAAAATGGTGTATATTAAGATATCCAAATGCATCAATGGCACAAATGAATAATATGAATACGGAATCATTTGAAGACTTCTATTTTGATGTTTGCACATTAGATTATGATAGAATGTCAAGAGCAATGGATCCATTAGTAAACTTAATGAATAAAACAAAAAATGTTCATATAATAGGGCAAGGAACAGATTTAAGATTTAGTATAGAAGGAATACCAGCTGAAAAATATATGGGAACATTTAATATACCAGATGGGGAAGTAGCAACTGCACCAGTAAAAAATAGCGTAAATGGATTTATAACCTATAATACAGAGACAAGATATAATGGAGTTTTATTTAATAATATTAGATTTGAATTTAAAGATGGAAAAATAATTAAAGCTACATCAAACAAAACAAAAGAACTTAACGAGATTTTGGATACAGACGATGGAAGTAGATATATTGGTGAGTACGCTTTGGGGTTAAATCCATATATAGAAAAGCCAATAGGAGATACATTGTTTGACGAAAAGATAAAGGGGAGTTTTCATCTTACACCAGGTGATAGTCTTGAGGAAAGCGATAATGGTAATCGTTCTAGCATTCATTGGGATATAGTAAATATACAAACACCAGAATATGGTGGAGGAGAAATATGGTTTGATGAAGCATTAGTGAGAAAAGACGGAGTTTTTGTTTTAGAGGAATTAAAAGCATTAAATCCAGAAAATTTAATATAGTAACCAAAAAGGGTATTTTGAAATAGGAGCCCAAGAAACATGGTCAGAAAATGTGATTAATATTACAATTAGGCAAATGAAAATTTCAAAAAGAGATACAAAAATGTGAGAATAACGCTAAAAAAACTTGCAAAAATGTGAGAAAACATGTAAAAACATTTGCAAAAGTGTGATTTTAGATGTATAATTAGTATCAAGTAATATATACTAATTATAGGAGATGATTGTTTTGAAAAGGTTTATTTTAGAAGAATTAATGAAATGGAGAAAAAGTAAATATAGGAAACCACTAATTTTAAAAGGCGCAAGGCAAATAGGAAAGACATATATTTTAAAACAATTTGGCGAAGAGAACTATGACGGAGTAGCATACTTTAACTTTGATCATGATGAAGATTTATATAACTTATTTAGTAATACAAAAGACCCAAAGAGGATTTTAGAACAATTGTCATTTATATATGGAAAAGCTATAATCCCTGAAAAAACACTAATAATTTTTGATGAGATTCAAGAATGCCCAAATGCATTAAATAGTTTAAAATATTTTCAAGAAGAAGCAAATGAATATCATATTGCTTGTGCAGGTAGTTTATTAGGAATAAGATTGTCACATACATCTTTTCCAGTGGGCAAGGTCGATTTTTTAAATATGTATCCAATGACATTTACTGAATTTTTAATTGCAGATAATTGTGAAAATTTAGTGGAATATATGAATAGTATAGAAAAAGTAGAAGCAATTCCTGATATATTTTTTAATCAACTGGAAGAAAAGGTAAAAGCTTACTTCATAATTGGGGGTATGCCAGAGGCAGTAAAAATTTGGACAGAAGAAAAAAATATTGAACTAGTCAATAATATTCAAGAAAATATTTTAGAAGCATATGAAAGTGATTTTTCAAAACATACTAACAATAATGAAGCAAACAAAATTTCTTTAATTTGGAACAATATACCTTCACAGCTTGCAAAAGAAAATAAAAAATTTCTTTACCAAACAATTAAAGAAGGCGCAAGAGCAAGAGAATATGAATCAGCTTTAAATTGGTTAAATGATGCTAATTTAATTTATAAAGTATATAATTTGACAAAAACAGATTTTCCGTTAAAAGCATACAATGATTTAAGTGCATTTAAAATTTATATAAATGATGTTGGTCTACTTAGAAGAATGTCTAATTTAGATAGTAGAATAGTTGCAGAAGGTGATAGACTATTTGAAGAATTTAAAGGGGCATTTACGGAAAATTTTGTACTAAATATGTTATGCAGTACATTTAACATGGTTCCCAATTATTATACATTTGATAGACATGAGGTTGATTTTATTATTCAGTATAAAAACAAAATTATTCCTATAGAAGTAAAATCAAGTAAAACAACTAAAAATATTAGTCTAACACGATACAATGAAAAAAATAATAATAAATTATCGATAAGATTTTCGATGAATAATTTGGTTAAAGATGGTAAAATATTAAATATTCCATTATTTTTAATAGAATATTTAAATAAATTTATATAATATATTTAAATATGATTTAGAAGAAGAAAACCTTGTTAGAGGACTATATAGAAACAGTAAATCGTGAAAATTGGTATTTATGCAAAAAATATTATCTAGCAGGATTAAATGATGGAATTAATTTAAAAGAAGAAATTAAATAAGAATGAAAAACAAGTATAGAATTATATATTTTATACTTGTTTTTGCTATAAATGCGAGATATCTCAAATACATCTCAAAGAAAAATGAGTATCACGCTAAAAGCCACGCTTTTAGGCAGTTGAGTAGAAATGAGATATCTCCCTGATCCTGCAAAAAAAATTTTTTGAATTATATTTATCTAACTTATTGTAAAAATTTACTATAACGGTTGTAAAAAGTAATTTATATTGATAAAATATAAATTATAAAAAGAGAAAAGGAGTTACGGAAAATGTTAGATACTATAGTTTATTTAATTAGGCATGCTGAAACGGTTGATGAAAA
>CAMMVE010000016.1 GCA_946500265.1 uncultured Clostridium sp. | reverse complement strand
TAGATTTTTAGAAAAAATGCTTGATGAAAAATATACAAGTTCAGAAATTATTGATACATTAAAAAATATGAATATGCAAAAGAATTTTGATTGCAGTTATGAACCAATTTATACAAGAACTGATTTAACGGATGACTTACATGAAAAATTTGAAATTAGAACTGATTATGAAATACTACAAGAAAGTAGATTAAAAAAATTTTTAACAAAAACAAAAAAATGATTTAGGTACGCATTTTTAAATTAATCTATTAAAGACTGAAAGCCTTTTATATCAAAGGTTATCAGTCTTTTACTCTCCTACAACTGTCAAATTTGAGATTATATGTCAAATATTTTTTTCTATTCTGATTTTTGATGGATTACAAAAATTAGGGCAAAGCAGTTCTAAAAATAACTTGTCTATCATAACAATGAAATAGTAAAAAAGAGAGGAGAATGTTTATGAATAAAAAAGTTATTATTATTATTGCTATTATCTTAATTTTAACAGGAGTAGGAGTGTGGTATTTCTTCTTTTATAATAAGCAGAGTCAAAATGAAGTAAATGAAATAATTCCAGAAGAGGAGATTTCAGAAGAACAAATGAGGCAAACTATAGTGTCTTTATATTTCTATAATGGAACAACACAAAGTTTAGTATCAGAGGGAAGATTAATTGATGTAAAAGAGTTAATTAAAGATCCATATAGGAGACTAATGGAATTATTAATAGAAGGGCCTCAAAACTCTGAGCTTACAAGAACTATACCAGAAGGAACTAGAATTAATAAAGTAGAAGTAAAAGGGGATGTACTTTATTTGGACTTGTCAAAAGAATTTATAGAAAATCATGAAGGGGGAGAAGAGAAGGAGAATGCAACAATTTATTCAATTGTTAATACAATGATAAATCTAACAGAAATAAATGGAGTAAAAATATTAATAGGAGGAGAAGAAAATAAAGCCTTTAAAGATAATTTAATAAAGTTTGATGATCCTTTTGTTCCTATTAAAGAGGAAGATATTGAAAAAAATTAGAGTAATAACTTATTTCAATATTTTATATAGACCAATTGTATTACAAACCTTTTTCAAATCGCAAAGAAAATGCTCTACTTCAAATAAGGAGTTTACAGCGTTTTCTTTTTTACTTTTAAAATCAAATTTTTTCTTCTTATCATCTCTATTCTCAGAGTTTTTATTTTCCATAAAAGTATCATCCTCTCTATTAAAATAAATTATATTATAATTTATGATTTATCTAATGCATTTGTTATAAAAAAGTAAAAAATAAGGCTTAAATTTATGTTAATCTTGATTTGGAAAGGTAATTAAGCTATAATAAATACAGGCGTTTTGTAGATAATTTTATGAAAATAGTTATAGGAGAGACTATGAATTTAAAAGAAAATGAAAGAATTGATGATTTAGAATTCAATAATTTAAAGATAATTCAGAATAAGGATGGATTTTGCTTTGGAATAGATAGTGTCCTTATTTCTGATTATGCGAAAAAAGATATAAAAAATAATGCACTGGGTGTGGATTTGGGTACAGGCACAGGAATTATTAGTATACTACTTTCTGCTAAAACTAGATTATCTAAAATAATAGGAATAGAAGTTCAAAAAGAAGTAGCCGATATGGCACAAAGAAGTATAGAGTTGAATGGTTTACAAAATAAAATAGAAATAAAAAATGTGAATATTAAAAATATTATTCAAAATATTGATAACAGTAAATTGGAAAAAAGGAAAAAACAAGTTAAACTAGGGAACATACAAACTGAAACTCATAAAGAAAAAGATAATATCTGGTTAGAAAAATTCGATTTTGTAGTTACTAATCCACCATATAAAAAGCTGGAAACAGGAAAAGTGAATGAAAGCGAGTATAAATATATTTCAAGGCATGAAGTTACAGCTAATTTAGAAGACTTTATAAAAGTTTCAAAATATCTTTTAAAAGATAAAGGAAGCTTTTTTATGGTGCATAGACCAGATAGATTAGTAGATATTATAGAACTTATGAGAAAATATAAATTAGAACCGAAAAACATTAGATTTATTTATCCATCAATAGATAAATCGCCTAATTTAGTTTTAATTAAAGGAATAAAAAATGCTAAGCCATTTTTAAAAATAGATAAACCATTAATTGTATATAATCAAAATGGAGAATATACAGATGAAATCTATGAAATATACGGTAAAAAATAATGAAAGGAAAAGTGCTAAACATGTTAGGAAAATTATATTTAGTGGCAACACCAATAGGAAATTTAGAAGATATTACTTTTAGAGCAATAAATACTTTAAAAGAAGTAGATATTATAGCTGCAGAAGACACAAGGCATACATTAAAATTATTAAATCATTATGAAATAAGTAAGCCGTTAATTAGTTATCATAGGCATAATGAAGATGTGAAATCTGATGTTTTAATTAGCAAATTATTAGAGGGGCAAAACATTGCAGTAGTAACTGATGCGGGAACTCCTGGAATTTCTGATCCGGGAGAAGAAATTGTTAAAGAGGCAATAAAAAATAGTATTGAAGTAATTCCAATACCAGGGGCATGTGCTCTGATTAATGCACTTATTGTATCTGGACTAAACACGAAATCTTTTGCATTCTATGGATTCTTACCACTTAATAAAAAAAATAGGGAAGATGCACTTAATAAAATAAAAAAGGAGAATAAAACAGTAATTTTATATGAAGCACCCCATAAAATATTGAAAACATTACAGGATATTTTAAACTTTATTGGAGATGTTAATTGCGTACTTGCAAAAGAAATAACTAAAATACATGAAGAATATAATAGAGGCAAAATTTCAGAAATAATAGATAGACTGGGTGAAAAAGAAATCATAAAAGGAGAATATGTTCTTTTATTAGATCTTAATTTATGCATAACAAAAGAAACCGATGATATTGTAAACAAAAGTATAGAAGAACAGTATAATTATTACAAGTTACAGGGCTTAGAGAAAAAAGAAATAATTAAAAGAATAGCGAAAAATAAAAACGTTCCAAGAAATGAAATATATAAGCAGTTTATTTAAGGATATCAAATAGTTATTTCTTGATATGTATTTTATGATACAAATATGAAATAGAACAATAAAAACTTTTAAGTAGTTTGTATGTAATTGCTTAAAAGTTAATTTATTGTTGTATATAATAAAACAGCCTTATTATTATATAATACTACCTGTATTATATGTATCATCTTTAAAAATCTCTTTTGAGCAATTATCACATACTAATTTGCCTTTAAATTCTTTTAAGTTTTCGGTATTACCACAAAAAATACAGCTTTGCTCATATTTTTTTAGTACAATGCTAGTACCGTCTACAAATATTTCAATAGGATCTTTAACAGCAATTCCAAATTGTGTTCTTAATTCTATTGGAATAACAACTCGTCCAAGTTCATCAACTCTTCTAACAATTCCTGTTGATTTCATAAATTCCTCCCCTTTAATACATAATTCGACAAACAACCCATTACTATGATAACATAAAATAATATAAAAGGCAACAGAAAGCTCCTACAAAGTCTTAAAATCATTCGACAAAATTCTACAATATGCCATTGGGGCCAGAATTTATTGGCACATGACTTGAAGTCAATGAGACTCTTGGAACAGATTTAAATCTGTCCCCGAGTTTCATTTTAAGCTTTGGGCTAGTGCTTCTTAGTAATTAGAAACTTTAAGCATAAAATGCTTTATCATGAATAATATTAGACAGGTGAAGTAGAAAATATGCTAAATATATTATGGCCGATTTTTATTATTTTATCATTTGTATACGCATTGCTAACTGGGAAAGTTAATGAAGTAAATAATGGGATTTTTGAATCACTTTCTGATGCAGTTGAACTTTCTCTTACTTTTTTAGGAACTATTTGTTTATGGAATGGGCTAATGGAAATAGTAAAAAAAACAAGCTTAATTGACAAGATGACGGGCTGGTTAAAACCATTAATTAATTTCTTATTTCCAGATTTACGAAGAAATGAAAGTGCAAAGCAAGAAATTTCTATGAATATGATTGCTAATATTCTGGGACTGGGTAATGCCGCAACACCATTAGGAATAAAAGCTATGAAAACAATGCAAAAAGAAAACACCAAAAAAGATACACTTTCTAATGCAATGATGATGTTTATTGTGATTAATACAGCATCGATTCAGCTTATACCTACAAATGTTATTGCAATAAGAACTTCTTTAAATTCTCAAAATCCAACATCAATTATTATTCCTGTGTGGCTTGCTACTATTGTTGCTGCGATTGTAGGAGTAACGGTCACGAAAATATTAATAAAAAAGGTGAAATAGATAGATATGACTAATATTATAAATTATTTTTCTAGTGCTGCAATTCCGATTTTTATTCTTATAATAGTTTTTTATGGATTAAAAGAAAAGGTCAAAGTCTTTGACGTTTTCCTTGATGGCAGTAAAGAGGGAATAGAGATAGTATTCAAATTATTTCCTACATTACTTGGAATTTTCTTGGCAATAGGGGCTCTAAGGAGCTCTGGATTCATTGATTTAGTGGTAAATTTAATTACACCATTTACAAATTTATTAGAAATGCCAAGCGAAATAGCACCTCTTGCAATACTAAGACCGATTTCTGGGAGTGCATCAATGGCTGTAGCAACAGATATAATGCAAAATTATGGAGTTGATACGCTTTCAGGTTTAATTACTTCAACAATAATGGGGTCAACTGAAACTACTTTTTATACTATTGCAATATATACAAGCTGCGTAGGAATTAAAAAAACTAGAGGAATTTTAGCAGCTGCGCTAGCTGCAGATGTGGCGGGAATAGTGGCTTCAACGGTCATTTGTCGAATTTTGTCATAGACTTTTTGTTGACAAATGTGAAAAATGGTATTAAAATGTACCCATAATTTGTTTCGATTAATTTATTTTTAAGAAATTACAGATTAAATACAGTTGGAATTAAAAATATATAAATTTTAAAAATCTTAATCCAATAGCTTGAAAATCTACAAGCTAAAAATCCAAAACATCTAAAATTTATTAAAAACTAAAATGGAAAAGATTTAGTTGAAAGGAGAATAATGTTTTTAAAAATCTTAATATTTATTATCATAAATTTAGCACTATTTTTTCCAATAAAAAAGATAATTTTAAAAATAATTTCAATAAAATTAATTAAAAAAATAAAACAAATGCTATAACATGTTTTTAATCTTGTAGAGGAAATAAGAATTTAAAATTAAACGATTTAATTATTTCGCCCCCGAAAAAAATTTTTATAAGTAAATAATTAAATTGATAACTATTCCTAAATCTAAAAATATAAAAGGGTATATAATTCTTTAATATACAAGAAACTTTAAACAAAACAAAATTCTTGGCAATTTCCTTGAGCATCTTATTTCTTCTACAATTATTTATAAATAAATTTAAATATAAATTATGCAAAAACAATACAAAATAAAAAATATAAAAATGGATAAAAAATACTTAGAAACAATAAAAAATCCTAAAAGAAATAATATACTTTTAGGAAATTTTTACAACTTGACTTGGTTCATTTCTAGTAGCAACATTTATTTTTATTTTATTACAGTCTAGTTTGTTATCTATAAGTTCATTTACCACTGTTTTATATGCTAGTTCTGGGAAATTGTTTTCCTTACTTAAATGTCCTAACATAACTTGTGAAAGCCCACTATTCATTAAGAATGATATTGTTTTGCCAGCATCTAAATTTGCAAGATGACCATTAGGACCTGCTATTCTCTGTTTTAAAGAATATGGATATGCAGAACATTTTAAAATATCAGGGTCGTAATTTGCTTCTAATAAAACAAAAGAACTGTCCTCCAATTTGTGAGCAATATTTGATGTCATATGTCCGATATCTGTTGCAATACTAATTTTTTGGTTATTATACATTATATTAAAACCACAAGGATTAGCAGCGTCATGAGGTATTTTGAATGGGTATATTTTCAAATCTCCAATTTCAAAGTTTTCTTCAATTGTGAAGTTTTTAATATTCTCACTAGTAATTTTACTAAATTGTTCAGGCATTGCATCCCATGTTTTAGAATTTGCGAATACTGGCACATTATACTTTTTAGAAAAGGTTCCTAAACCCTTTATGTGGTCGCTGTGCTCATGTGTGACTAGTATTGCGTTAATGCTAGATGGCTCAATACTCATAGCTGAAAGTGCACAAGCAATTTTTTTACTACTTTCGCCTGCATCTATTAATATTTTAGTATTAGAAGTTTCTACAAGTAGTGAATTGCCAGAACTTCCACTATATAAACTACAAAAATTAAACATAAGTAACTCCATTTTCTTCTGTATATTTATTATTTCATAAATGATGAAACCATAATAATAAACGAATAATACTTGATTAAGAAAATTATTTAAAATATTTAGGCTTCTTCATCTACTCTTTCAATATTGGCACCGAGATTTCTGAATTTTTCTTCTATTCTTTCATAACCTCTATCTATGTGACAAATATTGTATAATTCTGTTGTGCCTTTAGCTACAATACCTGCAATTAAAAGAGCAGCTCCAGCACGTAAATCGCTTGCATATACAGGTGCTCCTGATAATTCTTTTACACCTTCGAATACAGCGGTTTTACCTTGAGCGGTTATATGAGCTCCCATGTTATTTAGCTCATTTGTGTATTGGAATCTAGACTCCCATATGCTCTCATTAATTATGCTTGTACCATCTGCAATTGAAAGTACAACACCCATTTGAGGTTGCATATCTGTAGGAAATCCTGGATATGGTAAAGTTTTTATATTTGCTTTATTTGGTCTTTTATTTGTCCAAACTCTTATAGAATCACCAAAGTCTTCTACATTTCCGCCAATTTCAAGTATTTTAGCTGTTATGCAGTCTAAATGCTCAGAGATACAATTTTTAATTAATATATCTCCTTTTGTGGCAATAGCGGCAGCCATAAAAGTACCAGCTTCTATTTGATCTGGAACAACTGAATATGTACCTTGATGGCTTAGTTCTTTAACTCCATTAATTTTTATAACATCAGTTCCAGCTCCACGAATATCTGCTCCCATAGAGTTTAAAAAGTTCGCTACATCAACAATGTGAGGCTCTTTGGCGGCATTATCAATAGTAGTAGTTCCTTCAGCAAGTACACTTGCAAGCATTACATTTATAGTAGCACCAACAGAAACAACATCAAAATAAATAGAATTTCCGACTAATTTTTTTGCTTTGGCAGAAATTTTACCTTGACCGACTTCAACTTTTGCACCAAGAGCTTCGAACCCTTTTATATGTTGATCAATTGGTCTTGCACCAAGATTACATCCGCCAGGCAAGCCAACTTCTATTTGACCTCTTCTTCCAAGCATAGCACCAATTAAGTAATATGAAGCTCTAAATTTACTTGTTTTATCTAAAGGAGCTTCATTTCCATCAATTTCTCTGGTATCTATTGTAATTTCATTTGGTGTTACCCATGTGATTTTAGCTCCTAAATCTTGTAATATATCACATGTTATTTTTATATCGCTTATATTTGGCAAGTTGTTAATAGTGTAAATTCCTTTTAATAGTAGTGTGGCAGGAAGTATTGCTACTGCTGCATTTTTAGCACCACTAATTGTTACTTCACCTTTTAACCTTGTTCCTCCTTGTATAACTAGTTTCTCCAACCTACTCTCCTCCAATAAATTTATCTATTTTTTAATTAATTGCAAATTAAAATAGAGTCTAATTTATTTAAACTCTATCTATATTTTATAACACATTTTTAAAGAAAATACAATAGGGGCGAAGTTTGTTTTGCAATTTATAAAAGTTAAAAAATTGTAAAAAATACTTGAAAAAGGAATGCGGTTAGGGTAGAATAAAGACATGCTAAAAGTATAGTACTAATAAACGAATCAAGATACAAAGGAGAAAAAAAGAAACATGCAAAACGCTGAAAGCCTTGACGCCCTATATATATCGAGATTTTACAGAACAAAGAAAAATGTTTGCACAGCAAATGGAGAAACATCGGTTATAGAGAATTGCGTAAAGCAAGAACTAAATAAAATAGAAATAAAAGAAGACTTAAAAAAAGATATAAAATTAAGTCTTATTTGTGATATAGAAAAAATAAAAAGGACAAGCTATAAAAAAGTAGCAAGAATAAAAAAAAAGAGAAGAAAAACTCGAGCTACAAGAAAGTAGTTTGTCCTTTTTCTGAGTAAGATAAGGAAATATATTACGATATAGAACGAAAAGAAAAAGGAGATAAAATAGTATGAAGAAAAAAATAATAAAAACCCAAGAGGGTATCACATTAGTTGCGTTAGTAATAACAATAATAGTAATAATTATCTTATCAACAGTAACAATAAGTACGGTGTTTCGGAGATGATGGGATAATAAAGAAAGCGCAAGAAGAAAAAGATATGGCACAAAATAGTGTAGTAGCCGAAGGAGAAGAAATGAATACTCTACTAAGTGAGTACTTAAATATCATGTCGGGAGATGGAAGTGGAGAAGAAAATCCAGACAAGCCAGATGAGCCTGATACAACTCCACCAAGTATAAGTCTGCAAACTAGCTCGACCGAAAATACAATAACAGTAACGGTAACTGCAACAGATGAAAGTGGGTTAGCAGAAGAAGAAACATATACTTATTACTTAGATAATGTGCAACAAGGAGTAGCGACAACAGAAAATACAAAAACATATACCGGACTACAGTCATCAACGGAATATACAATAAAAGTAGTAGTAAAAGATAAATATGGGAATGCAGGAACAGAAGAAGTAAAAGTAAGTACCCAAGGACCAAGTGTACCGGGAACAACAGAGGAAGCGAAGCCAAATCCAGACCAAGACGGACCAGAGTTTGGAGATACAACAACAATACAAGATGACCAAGGAAATTCAGTGGTAATCCCTGGGGGATTCCATTTAGATGCAGAAAGTGGAACAAGTGTAGAAGAAGGAATAGTAATAGAAGATGCAAATGGAAATCAATTTGTGTGGATACCAACAGGAACATATCAAACGAGTACAGGAGCAAAAACAAATAATTTAGCAAGAAGAACATTTACATCAAGTGGAGCAACAGAAGTAAATGGAGATAGTGTAATATCAACATATTATTATGGAGAAGGAGATAGCCGTTCAGGTGTAAGCACTCAAATTGCAGTATTTAAAGCAAGTGCAAGTCCAAAAAGTGAAGCAAATCCAGATGGAAATGGAGGATTTTATATAGGACGTTATGAGCAGGGAACAGGAAATGTGTGTAAATATAATCAAATTCCAAGAGCAACTGTTACAATATATATGACAAAAAGTAATGCAAAAGCAATGTATGGAGAAGAAAGTTCAGTAGTAAGTGAATTAATAAGTAGTTATGCATGGGATACAGCATTAAATTTTATATGTCAAACAAATAGTGCAGGATATACATTAGCAACAACAACAAGTAGTAGTTATGGAAATATAGGAACAGGTAGTAGAAAAAATACTGGTGTTGATACAAACGACAATTATAGTAATATCCATGATTTACTTGGTAATTGCTTGGAATGGACTACAGAGTACTCTAGCAATGGCATTAATTCTTGCGTGACTAGGGGAGGATCTTACTCCTCTAGCAGTAGCTATGCAGCCAGTCGCTATTTTGGTGCTCCTAGCGATTCCAATCCCAGCCTCTCCTTTCGTGTCCAGCTTTATGTAAAGTAGAACTGTAAGCTGTAGAAATAGATAGCGTAAATGAATAAGAAAAAGCAATATGTAAACTGGAGTTAGTCTCCAGTTTTTGCAAATGTTATTCCTTTGAAAAATTCTATTAAACTAAACTTAAATTGTATATCAGAGCTTTCTTTATCACTAATCAGGTTATATTCTTCATCGTTCAAATTTTCTTTCATTACTTCTTTAGACTCATCTGGTACAACACCTGATGTTACATCTACAAAGCATAGAGGTGGAAACATTACACACCACCAATTTTGCCCTTTGGCTTCTCCTATTTCTATTCTTAGTGCATCGTATTCTCCAGCTGGTAATGATATGTCTCCATAAGTTTTTGTTGGAAAATCAAAATTCCCTATTGAAATGTTTACTGTATAATCATATCCATTTTCTTTTATTACATCTTCAGCAATTTTTTTAAATTCCTCTTTATGTTCTTTAGCAAGTAATATTACTTCTCCTTTTGATGAACAAGCCATTGATATCTCGTTCATATATTCTAAAACTTTGTCTCTAACCTTGTATTTTAAATCTTGATCTTCTTTACTGTCACTATTGGCAATTACATGTAACCTAAAAACGCTTTGAGCAATGTCTTCCGATACTGCGTTTACATATGAAGCGGCTGATATAAATATAAAGAAGGAGAATAAAATTAACACTATCAAAAATCTCTTTATAAATCCAAAATTAATAAATTTTAATATTTTTTTCATTTACAACCTCCATTACTAAATTTTTTCTTGTACTAAAATTATTTGCTATTTTTAAAATTTTATACTGTTTTTCCAAAATTTTTTCATTATAATTTTCGAAACTATGTCGAAATTATGCACACGATTTGTCTTGACTTACGGAAATCCAAATGGTAAAATTTTCCATATAGCAAGAAGAAATTATTAATAAATTTTTATTAGGACTATAAATTAGTCCGAATGGAGGTTAATATGATGGAATCATCTAAAAATAACATTGAAAAATTATGTAGTTTTTATGTGAGCGACTGGCACTTAGTTACAATGTTACTTCCATATATTAATAAACAAATAAACGAAAAAGCTAATGTAATAACAATATTAGAAAATGGAATAGAAGAAAATATAAGAACTTTGATAAAAAAATTAAATTTAAAGAATGAAGAAAAAATACTAAATATTAATTGGAAGTCATCTAATGGAATTAAGTATTCAGAGCTTAAAGAAAAGATGAGTAAACTAGAAATTAAGGACAAGCTTAATGTAGTTTTTATTAATGGAAGTAAGAATTATATTGATTTGACAAATAAAAACATAGAAAAATTTCTAAAAGATAATAGTAAAAAGTATAAAGAAGTAAACATTAAAATTATTAATTGTTTTGAAGTAAGTGAGTTTAATATTAATATGCCAGAAATATTGCATGCTCATGATAGAATATTGAATACTTCTGGGGAAAAAGAAATTCAAGATGTCTTTGAAGGATATGCTTAAAATAAATATGCATTAATACTTGATTTTTATAGTAAAATAATATAGAATACATATATTCTATATTATTTTTTTAAAATCAGGAGGAAAAATATGAGTGTAAAAAAAGCAGTTATACCAGTTGCAGGTTTTGCAACAAGATTTCTTCCAGCATGCAAGAGTTTGCCTAAATGTATGCTAACAATTTTAGACAAACCAATAATTCAATACTTAGTAGATGAGGCTGTTGCGTCTGGAATAGAAGATATACTATTAGTAGTAGGTAGAAAAAAGGAAGTAGTTGAAGATTATTTTTCTGAAGATAAGGAATTAGAAGACTTTTTAGTAGAAAGAGGAAAAGAAAGCTTTATACCACAGATAACAAATTTATCAGGAAAGGCTAAAATACACTTTATAGAAGAAGAAGGCGGAGCAAAAGGACTTGGTCATGCAATTTACATGGCAAAAGATTTTGTTGGAAATGAGCCATTCGCAATTATGTATGGTGATGTTATTATGCAAGGCAAAAAGCCATGCCTAAAAGAAATCATAGATGAGCACGAAAGACTAGGTGCTTCTGTAATTGGTGTAGAAAAAGTTGACTGGAAAGATGTGCCAAAATATGGTAATGTTTCAGGAGAGGCAATAAATGATAGACTATATAAAGTAGAAAAAATGCAAGAAAAGCCAAAAGTTGAAGAAACAAAATCAAATTTAGCTATATCTGATAGACATGTTTTGATGCCTGATTTATTCGATTTCCTAGCTAATACAAAACCAGGAAAAGGTGGGGAAATTCAAGTAACAGATGCATATAACAGTATGGTAAATACAAAAGAAGGTGTGTATGCATATGATTATGAAGCAACAAGATTTGATTCAGGAGACAAATTAGGATTTGTTAAAGCTTCTGTTGATGAAACTTTAAGAAGACCTGAATTAAGAGATGAGATGATTAAATTCTTAAAGAGTTTAGATATATAAGGATAAAAGTTATTATTTAAAGGTTCAGATGAACATGAAGTCCGCGCAGGGAGTTTATAATTAAAAAAGTCGAGCTGCGCAGGTAGTTCCGTTGGGACGACGTGAGACTTTTTTAATTAAAACTACCGTTGCAGGACATGCGAAATTGGATTACCTTTAAATAATAATTTTTTAGGAAACTATAATTTTTAATAATTATAGTTTTTTTTATTAATATATGATATACTCTAAATCATCAAAAATATTAATATATAGAATTGTGGAAAGGGAAGTGATTAAATGAAAAACTATGAGGAAAGATACAATGAATGGTTAAATAACCCTGTAATTGATGAAGAAAGTAAGAAAGAATTATTATCACTTAAAGGAAATGATACTGAAATTGAAGACAGATTTTATAAAGACCTAGAATTTGGAACAGCGGGCTTAAGAGGTGTTATAGGTATAGGAACAAATAGAATGAACAAATACACTGTAACAAAGGCAACACAAGGTTTAGCAAATTACATAGTAAAGCAAGGTGGACAAGAAAGAGGAGTTGCAATTGCATATGACTGTAGAATTATGTCTAAAGAATTTAGTGAGGAAACAGCTCTTTGCTTGAATGCAAATGGAATAAAAACATATAGATTTGAGGATTTAAGACCAACACCTGAACTATCATATGCGGTAAGAGAGCTTGGATGTATTGCCGGAATAGTAATTACAGCTAGTCATAACCCACCAGAGTATAATGGATACAAAGTTTACTGGGAGGATGGAGCTCAAATAGTTGAGCCTACGGATAAGGAAATTATTACAGAAGTTAATAATGTAACAGATTTTAGTACAATTAAAACTATGTCAAAAGAAGAGGCTGTTCAAAAAGGGCTATATAATACTATAGGAAAAGAAATAGATGATAAATATATAGCAGAGCTTAAGAAATTAGTTGTACATGAAGATGCAATAAAGAAAATGCAAAAAGATATAAAAATTGTATATACACCATTACATGGAACTGGAAATATGCCAGTACAAAGAATTTTGAAAGAAATTGGATTTGAAAATGTATATATTGTAAAAGAGCAGGAGCAACCAGATGGGCATTTTCCAACAGTAAGTTATCCAAACCCAGAAGATCCAAAGGCATTTACATTGGCATTAGAACTTGCTAAAAAAGTAGATGCAGATATTATTTTAGCTAATGACCCAGATGCAGATAGATTAGGAATATATGTAAAAGACACAAAAACAGGAGAATATATTCAATTTAATGGAAATATGACAGGAAACCTTATTGCAGAGTATATATTATCACAGAAGAAAGCTACAGGAACACTTCCTGAAAATGGAGCTATTATAAAAACTATAGTATCATCAAATATGACAGATGCTATTGCAAAAGAATATGGAGTAAAATTATTTGCAACACTTACAGGATTTAAAAATATAGCAAAAATAATTAGAGGATTTGAACAAGAACATTCATATGAATGTGTATACTCATATGAGGAAAGCTATGGGTGCATAATAGGAACACATGCTAGAGACAAAGATGGAATAGTAGCTGTAATGACAGTTTGTGAAGCGGCAGCATATTACAAAATGCATGGATTAACATTATGGGATCAAATGAATGAAATGTATAAAAAATATGGTTATTATAAAGAAAAACAAATGTCTATTACTTTAAAGGGAATAGAAGGTGCTGAAGAAATTAAAAAGATGATGGAAAATATGAGAAATAATCCACCAAAAGAATTAGCAGGACTAAAAGTAAAATCATTTGGAGATTATAGTAAACAAGAAATTATAGATGAAAATGGAAACAAAACTTCTACAGGTCTACCAAAATCAAATGTTTTATACTTTGATTTAGAAAATAATGCATGGATATGTGTACGTCCATCAGGAACAGAACCAAAAATAAAATTTTATATGGGTGTTTGCGGAAATAGTATGGAAGATGCAGACAATGAATTAAAAGCCTTGGAAAATGCAGTAAAAGAAATGTCAGAAGAGGCAAAGAAATAAAAGTGAAACGTTGGGACACATTTGAATGTGTCCCGATGTTTCACTTTCTATTTTATTTCTTTCCAACCATTAATATTGGCTCTTTTTATAGCACCCATTAAATTAGCTCTTACATTTGGAATTTTAACAGTTAATTTATATAACATATCTTTAATTTCTTCTCTTTTTGAAACACCATCCATTGGACAATTCTTCGGCATAACTTTAATTTCATTTCTCTTAATAAACTTCCTAATTTCTTTTTCTGGAGCATATACTAAAGGGCGAATCAAAGTAATTTTAGACCTATCCATATAGCTAACTGGTGCAAAAGTAGAAAGGTTACCAGCATATAGCATATTCAAAAAGAAAGTTTCCAAAACATCATCTTCGTTATGACCAAGGGCAAGTTTATTACAACCTTGTTCAATAGCAGTAGAATTTAGTATACCTCTACGAAGATTAGCACACAAAGAACATGGATTTTTTTCTTTTCGTATATCAAATACAATTTCTTTTATGTGACCCTCATATTCGATATATGGGACTCCAATTTTGGAACAAATTTCCCTCAAAAAATTAGAGTCAAAAAACTCAAAGCCAGGGTTTACACTAATGGCAACTAATTCGAAATGCTTTGGATAAAACCTTTGCAAAGCTTTTAATCCCATTAAAAGTGTAATTGAATCTTTACCACCTGAAAGACCAACAGCTATTTTGTCTCCTTCTTCTATCATGTTATAGTGTTCAATTGCTTTTCTTAAATATCCTAATATTTTTTGCATAATTTCTCCTAAAATATATTAATTACTTTTAAAAATATAATTGTATATATAAATATAAAGCTTCGAATATTAATATTATAACATTTATGTCAAGTTGCTTTTTTATAGAAACATAGTTATAAAAAATACTTGATTAATTAAACAAAATAATATAAAATATATAAATGCAAAACATGTTTCAGTAGCTCAGTTGGATAGAGCGTCCCCCTCCTAAGGGGAAGGTCGCAGGTTCGATTCCTGTCTGGAACACCAGTCCAAATCTATTCCTTCAATTTCTTACTATAAGGTGACTTAATATTTTTCTTTTCTCTAAAGTTATTAGCATTTTCTTTTGTAACAACAGGCTTACCAAGTTGCTTTTCTATATTTTCTCTTGTTTGACCTGCAATATTACCACCTGTTTTAGCATCACTTTCTAACTCATCAAAACCTTGAGAGTCGTGAGTTCTGTGTAGTTCAGTTGTAGTGACTTCTGCAAGTGTCATTAAGGCTAGTTCCATAGCTGACATATTATCTCGTAAATTCTGTTTATCTAAGCCTTTTATTTCTTTATGCTGTTGAGTAGTAATGCTAAACGTGCCTTTACTAATTTCATCTGTTAAAATAGCATAATCTTTAGTATTAGCACCTCTATTTTTCCATTCATTTGTTAAATCATTTCTAGCCCCAATACCTTTTATTCGAGCATTAGTCCATTCTTCATCATAACCTTTTTTTAAATATGTTCGTCTAGCTCTTTCTATGGCAAGCGACGGGTCAATAACCTCTTGTATTCTTTCTTCTGCTAATTTAGCAAACCATAATTTAAAAGGTTCTGCATTAGGAGATGGAATAGATTGAATTAATCTAAAAATAGTCTCTCTATTTGCACAGTCAGTCTTATATTTTTTACCATCTTTTTTAGACGGTATTTTCAGTTCGTTACAATTTGTAACGGACTCGTTACCTTCTTCTAATAGTCTCTTTTTCATTACTCTCCAATAAGTATTGGGATCTTTACTTCCTGTTAATATTTCTATAATATCTGAAATAGCATAATTCCATTCCCCATTATACATTTGTCTTCTTATTTTATTATTTTCAAACAAAACTAATTCTTTGTTTTCTTTTATTTTATTATCTTCCATATTTCTACTCCTTTTAAAACTCCCTTTTCAATTGCTTTACAACACCTACTATAATAATTGGTATTGTTTCCATTTCTTCTTTAGTGTACATTACAGGACCGATATGCTGGATTTAAAGGTTGTAAAATAATGCCATTATCTATTTTCTTTATCTTTTTTAAGGTGCCTTCGCCTTCATTTATTATAACTATTGCAAATTCATTATTATCACAGTCATTTTGTTTTTTGATTATGACGATATCATTTTCTGTGAAAACAGGAGCCATAGTATTATCTTTTACTTTTAAAGCAAAATAGTTTTTTCCATTTCCAACTAAACTCTTTTCTACATATACAGTACCAATCCAATTTTCTTGTGCTAAGTAGTTATATCCATCCTTTACTAATGCAAGAAGCGGAACAGGAGATATTGAATTTCCTAAGACTTCTTTTTTAGTAACATATTTATCAACATCGTATCCCATTAACCATAAAGGATTTACATTAAAAATTTCAGATGCATATTTTACAGTTGTTAATTTTGGAGTCATTTCAGCATTCATATATCTATAAATAGTAGACTTACTTTTTATACCTAACATTTGCGCCAATGTAGCTACTTCAATGCTACTATTTTTTACTAATTTAGAAAATCTTTCCGCAAACTTTTCTAAAATAATCTCTTCATTCATAAAATCGCCCCGCAGGTATTATACACTAAAAAATTTCGTTTTGCAACTAATCCTTGCGTATTATTTTGCAAAAAGCTAATTACGCTAGCTTTAGAAAATACTTGTAAAAAAAAACAAAATATAATATAATATAATATGTACTGCATTACAAATAATGTAATAATTTCCTGAGACCGTGCATATTCGCGAAACAAAATGCTACAAAAGGCGAAGCACTTTTATCATACTAAAAAGAGGGTGTTTATGGAACAAAAAGAATACTTTATGAAAGAAGCTTTGTTAGAAGCTAGAAAAGCATACAAAAAACTTGAAATACCAGTTGGTGCTATAATAGTAAAAGACGGAGAAATAATTGCGAGAGCACATAATGTTAAAGAAGAAAAAAAAGATACAACAAAACATGCAGAAATATTAGCCATACAAAGAGCTAGTAAAAAGCTAGATACATGGAGATTAAATGACTGTGAAATGTATGTTACATTAGAGCCATGTCCTATGTGTGCAGGAGCGATTATTCAGTCTAGGTTAAAAAAAGTATATATAGGTACAATGGACGAAAAGACCGGAGCATGTGGTTCGGTTTTAAATTTATTAGAAGATTACAAATTTAATCATAAAGTAGAAGTAGAAAAAGGCATATTAAAAGGCGACTGTGAGAAAATGCTAAAAGAATTTTTTGTGGTGTTAAGAGAATATAAAAAAAGCTTGAAAAAGAGTAAGAAATAAAAATTGATAAACTTATAAAAAAGAAAGAATATAATTGGAGTGGTATCGAAGTGGTCATAACGAGGCTGACTCGAAATCAGTTGGTCAGTGAAAGCTGGCACGTGGGTTCGAATCCCACCCGCTCCGCCAAGTTATATAATTTAGCTAATAAGCATATATAAAATAAATGGAGGATTTAAAAAAGTGGATAAAGAAAAGAAAAAACAAATAATTAAACTGTGCGTAGCGATTTTTATACTTGCAGTTATACTTGTTTTAGTAGCTGCCATAATGATACGTTATCAGGTAGAAGGAGATAAAAACATGCCATTTAATCTTTCGAAGATTATAATTGTTAGTACAGCAGAAGGAAATGAGGCAGAAGGAAAGAAAAAATGGAATTTTGATGTTTTACAAAATAATGATGTATATATTTATATTGATAAAAACGAAAATTATTGGGGCGAAGAGAAAATTATTAAGTCAGTAAAATTAGAAAATATAAATATTACAAAAGTTCCAACAAAAGGTGAAATAAATATATATATGCCAAATAGTGTTGATGGAAGACTTTTTGATTACTCAGAAGAATATTTGGTTCAAGAAGGAAAATTAGAATATAAAGGAGCAGATAAAAGCAATCCACAAACATTGGAAATAGGTAGCAATGGTGGAAATTTAGTATTAAGTTTTAGTAATACAGGACTTGGAACATATAGTTCTGACAAGGATAAAGAAATTACTCACGATGGAACTTTGTTAAAAAGATTAAAAGTAACAAATGAAGAAATTCAATTTGATGTGAATTTTGATTTAGTAATAACTGTAGACAATTGCAGCTATAGAACAAATATGACATTGCAAATGCCTTGCGGGGACATTACATCAGAAGGTACTTCTAGCATAGAAAAAACAGATTTTAGTGATTTAGTATTTAAAAGAGAGTAACTTTGGCAAAGTTACTAAATGATGTTCTTTAGAAAAATGAGTAACAGAAAGTGAAAATTTTTAATTAGAATCTCACTGCATGAGTTTTAAATTTATATAGACATTTAAATAGCAAGCTGATAATAGCAAATTTGCAAATAACTCTTGATAATTTAACTAAAAAAGTATATAATACACATGGTATGAGAAATGTAACCATTGTATGGAGGGGACCAACAAGAACCTGTGAACCTTGTCAGGTCCGGAAGGAAGCAGCAATAAGCAGTAATTCTTGTGTGGAAACTTCCATAGAGTGGTTAGATATTCTCACACCATTTTTTAAAGATAGAGGGTGATATATATTGTCATACACAGCACTTTATAGAAAATTTAGACCTTTAAGATTTGACGAAATTGTTGGACAAGAACATATTACAAGAACACTAAGAAACCAGATTATTGCTGGAAGGGTGGGACATGCTTATCTTTTTAATGGAGGAAGAGGTACAGGAAAGACCTCAGCAGCCAAGGTTTTAGCAAGGGCAGTTAATTGCTTAAATCCTCAAGATGGCGAGCCTTGCAATGAATGTGAAATTTGTAAAGCAGCCTTATCAGGTTCACTTACGGATATTGTAGAAATGGATGCTGCTTCAAATAACAGCGTGGAAGATGTACGTTCTATAAGAGAAGAAGTTAACTTTTTACCTACACTTGCAAAATATAGAGTATATATAATAGATGAGGTTCATATGCTATCTCCTGGAGCATTTAATGCATTGTTAAAGACACTTGAAGAACCTCCTGCACATGTTAAATTTATTTTGGCAACTACTGAACCACAAAAATTACCAGCAACTATACTTTCAAGATGTCAAAGATTTGATTTTAAAAAAATATCAAATGAAAATATAGTTAAACGTTTAGAATATATTGTAAAAGAGAGTAATATAGAAATTACTGAAGATGCCTTGAAGCTAATTGCTATTCTTTCGGAAGGCGCTATGAGAGATGCTTTAAGTATTTTGGAAAGATGCTTGCAAGATGGAGATGGCAAAATAGATGAAGATAAAATAAAAGATTTAGCAGGAATTCCGAAACTAACGTATATTCATGCTATTGTAAAGGCATTTCTAGGATATAATGTAGAAGATGCAATAAAGGCTGTAGATGTGGTTTTAAATGAAGGAAAAGATTTAAATAATTTATTATGGGAAATTATAAAATATGTAAAGGATATTCTTGTATTTAAAGCTACTGGAAAATTGGAAAGATACAGCGAATCCGAAATTACTGAAATTAAGCAATTGGCAGATATAGTGGATAAACAAAGACTTTTATATATCATAACAGATTTATCTAAGCTTGAAAATGATATGAAATGGTCTTCACAAAAGAGTATTTTGTTTCAAGTTGAAATAATTAAATTATGTAGTGATTTGATTATCCCAAGTGAGCAGGGGAAGTTATCCAATACTAGCGGAAAGCAAAGAGATAAAAATCAAACACAAGCAAATGAAATCCCTGGTAGTTCTGATGATGGTAGCTATAGTGCTTCAAAAAATGCGAATAATAGCGGCAATAATGGAGCATACAATGCTATAAATAATGGTAATAATAGTGTAAAAGCTGAAAAAGCAAATTTTGCACAAGCAATATCTAATTTTGGAGAAGCAAAAGGTTGGCAAAATGTGTTAACTAACCTAAAACAAAATGGAAAGTTTTTAATTTACTCTAATTTACTAAAAGCAAAGGCTATAGAACTTAATGACATGATTATTGGAATAAGTTTTCCAGATGGAATTAATGCTTTCGGAAAATCTATATTAGAAAAACCTGAAAATATAACGGAACTTACAAGAGCAATTTCAATGGAATATGGCAAAGATATGAAAATTAAATTAATAGAAAATTTAGATAGCCTTCCAAAAAAAGAAGAAAAAAATAATAATTCAATTTCTAATATGACGAATGAGTTAGGAATTCCAATTAATGTGGTAGAATAGTAACAAAATAGGAATAAAAAAGAAAGGATGATTATAATGGCAAAAAGAGGTGGATTCCCAGGTATGGGCGGATTTGGTGGAATGAACATCAACCAATTAATGAAAGAAGCTAAAAAAATGCAGTCTGATATGGAAAAATCTCAAGAAGAACTTGCAGCGAAGGAATTTGAGGCTACAGCTGGCGGAGGAGCAGTATATGTTAAAGTTTCTGGTAGCAAAGAATTAAAAGAAATTAAAATTAAACAAGAAGTAGTTGACCCGGAAGATGTAGAAATGCTACAAGATTTAATTTTAACATCTGTAAATGAAGCTTTAAGAAAAGTAGATAGTGAGCAAGCTGCATCACTTGGAAAGTATAATATACCAGGACTAATGTAGTAAAATATAGCTCTAAGATAAAGCCGGTGAAACGCTGGGACAGATTTCAAATCTATCCTCGAGTTTCAATTAAAATCAGTGAAACATTGGGACACATTTAAATGTGTCCCTGGTGTTTCACTAAACTATAGAATAGAAGGAATTAGAAATGTCGTATTATTCACCATCAATAGAAAAATTAATAGAAGCATTTGAAAGATTACCAAGTATAGGAAGTAAAACAGCGGCTAGACTTGCGTTTTATATTTTGAATGCTGGTAAAGAAGAAACAGACGAATTTATAAATGCAATACAAAATGCAAAACAAAATTTAAAATATTGCTCAAAATGTTTTAACATTTCAGACACGGACCCTTGCGAAATTTGTTCAAATCCTACAAGGGATAATACAACTATTTGTGTGGTCGAAGATGTAAAAGATGTTGTAGCAATGGAAAGAACACACGAATTCAAAGGTGTATATCATGTTTTACATGGAAGTATTTCTCCTATGAATGGAGTTGGACCAGACGATATTAAGATAAAGGAATTACTTTCTAGACTTATGAGTGGAGAGGTAAAAGAAATAATACTTGCCACAAATCCACGTGTTGAGGGAGAAGCCACTGCTATGTATATTTCTAAATTAGTAAAACCATTGGGAGTAAAAGTAACAAGAATAGCACATGGAATTCCTGTGGGAGGAGATTTAGAGTACACGGATGAAGTAACATTATCTAAGGCACTAGAGGGCAGAAGAGAGCTATAGTATATCTTCTTCTTCAGCCTTGTCTATAACTAGAAGTGATAAAATATCCGCAATTGAAGTAAAAAAAGCGATTAATTTTGCTATATCAGCAATAGAATAATTATTATTTATAAAAAAAGCAATAGAGTTAGCAAGAGCATTAAGCTCCGCACCAGATACATTTGATAAGCGATTCATATAAATCCTCCAATACATTATATGCAGGAGGATTTTTTTTATATGGTCTTTAATTAATATAAAATATATTTTTGTTATAATTTATATATATAACAGGACAGATAAAAATGCTCATTCTTTCTAAAATAAATTATATTTTTAAAGTAACCCTATAATAATTTCACAGATATCTTTTGTGGAATTTCTTTTTGCAAGTAATTCAGAATTCTTTTTCATTTCGTTTATCTTTTCCGGATTAGAAAACAATTCTTGAATAAAGGCATCTGGGTCATCTTTTTTTCTTAACCAAACAGCCACATTATGAGCTTCTAAAAACTCTGCATTTTCTTCTTCTTGACCAGGGATAGGGTTTATAACTAATATAGGCAAATTTGATGCCAAACTCTCACTTGTAGTAAGACCACCTGGTTTAGTGACAACAATGATTGAAATGCTCATTAGTTCAGGTACTTTATTCGTATAATCCAAAACCTTCACTCTAGCTTCTGCATTTGCTTTATTAACTAAATCTTTAAAACCAGAATTCATCTTTGGATTTTTACCAGATATAGCTACAATTTGAGAAGTGGGCAAATTGTGGATAAGTGCTTCTAAAATTTGAAGAGTCCTGTCTTTACCCAAGCCAAATTCGCCACCACCAAAAAATAGAATTACTGGTTTTGATGGTTCTAAATCAAATTCTTTACATACTTCATTTTTATCGAATTTTTCAAAAAATCTATCAGATAATGGAATGCCAGTAACATGAATTTTAGATGGTTCAACACCGTAATTTTCAAGATATTTTTTCATGTTATTATTTGAAACACAAAAAGCATCCGTATATTCATGGCCAATTAGCCATTGGTCGTGAGGAGCAAAATCTGTAAGAACTGTTACAAGTTTACAATTTATTTTTTCTTTTCTACGTAAGTAACTTACCATTTGACTACTAAAAGGATGCGTAGAAATAACCAAATCTGGACTTTCTTCTTTTATAAGATTTTTTAACTTTATAGCCATAACTTTATTTGTTCTTGTGCTGACATGTCCAAGTATACCTTTTTGAGAATGAGAGTAAACCATTCCCCATAAATTTGGAGTTTTTCTAGCCATTTCTTTATATGCGCCAGTAGTTATTTTATTTAATACCTTATTTATATACTCAATACAGTCAACAATGTTAGTTTCAACATCATAATTATTATCTAAATATTTTTTTATTGACTTTGCAGCTGAAAAATGGCCTCCACCATATGCTGCATAAAAAATTAGTATTTTTTTCATAAAATCCCCTTTTATGATATTGTTAATTTTATGGTGAATTAAAATCCTAGAGTAACAAGATTAAATTGAGTTGGACTATATATATCTGCCAAATAAATGCACATGTAGCGAAACCAAATCTCTTATATTAGCAATATCATTATAAAAAATAAATCAAAAACATTTTACCATAAAAAATAAAAAAAGTCTAAGAATTAAGAATATTTTAACAAATTTTACGCAAAATAGAAAAAGAATATTTTTTAATAAAAAATTTATAACAATAAAGTTAAAATGTTTTATTTGATGAATGCGCATACAGTCAAAAATAAAACTAAATTAATCTTTATTATAGATTTGATATAAAACAGATAATTTAGAAGAGGTGAATAGTTTGAAAGAAATAAATTTCAATACTATGTGACCTAGAAAGGAATGGTATTTTTTATGGGAAAGGTAAAATCAAAATTAATAGACTGGAAAAATAGATTAAAGAAAGGACATATGCTAAGTATTATTGTTGTGTTATTTTCTATCATAGTTATTTTAGCAATACTTATTTATAAAAAACAAACAGAATATAGGCAAGCATCTGAAAATTCATATAATATGGCATTTTATGAAGTAGTAGATTATGTTCAAAATGTTGAAGTTTTTTTAGCTAAATCATTAATAACAAATTCACCAGAAAGTAGTGCAGAAAGTTTGACTAATGTGTGGAGAGAAGCAAATCTAGCACAAGCATATTTGGCACAGTTGCCTATTAGCAGTAATGAGCTCGAAAATACAAATAAGTTTCTAAATCAGGTAAGTGAGTATAGTTATTCGTTATATAGAAAGAATTTGAATGATGAAGAACTTAGCGACGAAGACTTGAAAAATTTAAAAGATTTACATGAATATAGTGTAGAACTGGAAAATACATTAAATCAATTATCTGCAGACATTAATGGTGGCAGGATAAGCTGGGGAGAGCTTACAGACAAAGGAACTATAGCATTTGCACAACAGGTAAGTAATATTTCACAAGATAGTTTTAGCAATTTAGAGCAAAATTTTCATGAATATTCAGGCCTTATCTATGATGGAGCTTTTTCAGAGCATATCACAAGAGCAGAAAAAGTGGGGTTGACAGGGGAGAATATAGATGAGCAAGCAGCGCAAGATAAGGCAAAAGAATTATTTGACAGTAATAATATAAAAGAAGTAACTTCATATGGAAAAAGTGAAGGAGATATAACTTCGTTTGATTTTGGAATAACTTTTAACGATAATAGTACTGCTACAGTATCTATATCAGAAAAAGGTGGACATGTAATTTATATGAATAAAAATAGGGATGTTTCAGCAGAAATATTATCCCAAGAAGAAGCAGATAAAAAAGCCAAAGAATATTTAGAACAACATGGATTCAAAAATATGAAAGAAACATATTATTTGAAAGAAAGCGGAATTGTTACAATAAATTATGCATATGTTCAAGATGATGTAATAATGTATCCGGACTTAATAAAAGTAAAGGTAGCTTTGGATGATGGAGAAATCTTGGGAATTGAGACATCAGGATATCTAAATTCTCATACAAAACGAGATATAAAAGAACCTAAGGTGACAGTAGAAGAGGCTAAAAAAAGTTTAAATAAGGACTTAACAATAGAAAGTGAAGAACTAACAATAATACCTACAGAATGGAAAACAGAAGTACTTTGCTGGGAATTTGAAGGAAATGTAGAAGGCTTGGACTTTATAGTGTATGTAAACGCAGAGACAGGAGAAGAAGAGGATATATTGATAATAACAAATACACCTAATGGAACATTGACACATTAGGAGGGGAATAATACTGGCAAGAAGATATAAGATTGTAATGAATGGTAACAGTAAAATACTATATCTTTTAGATGAATGGTAGAAATAATTATTAATAGTTGTGAAATTAACAAAAATGTGATATAAAATATAGAGTGTATAAATATAAAAATCAATAAGGTGAAAAAATAATGAAAGATATGACAGAAGACGAAGTAAGAGACTTAGCAGGAAAAATATTAAAATTTGAGAATTCTGATAAGGCAATAAGTAGGGTAGGACAATTAACACCTTTTAACCAGTTAGGATTTCAAGGTGTGAAAGATAAACCTGATGGATGGTACTTACCAGAAAACAAAGAAAGCACTGCGATTATATTAGAAACAAAAGCTTCAAAATTAAATATTAATAAGTTTGTCAAGGAAATAAGAAAAAATTGCAAAATAGTTTTAACTAAATATACAAATGTTATAGGAATTTTATATAATGGTGTAGATATAAAAGTATTTAAAAATAATGAGGAAATAGATACAGTGGATACACTCCAAAATAAAGAATACTATTTATCATTATTTAATAAAAATAAAATTGATAAGCAAAAAATATACAGCATAACGAAAAAAAATAAATGACTGTCTTCATGTGGAGTTTGGAATAAAGAATTTATACCATAGAATGATTTTTACAGCATGTGCTCTTGTAGCAAAAAGATATGGAGCTAGTTTGTTTAAGGGAATGAATTATCAAACATTTCATACATGCATTCATTCTACTTTAGCGAAATCTCTAGAAGATAGTAGAAGACAAAACCGAAAATTAGATATCTTACTTGAAGTATATTCTGAGATAAAAATGAATTCTACTGAAAATCAAGAAGCAATAGATAGTTTTATAGAATGGATTTCTGAAATATCAGAATGTGTTAAATCTGATTATTGGAATGGCGAAGATGTTATGGGGATTTTCTTTAATGAATTCAATAGATATAAAAAGAAATCTGAAAGTGGACAAATATTTACACCAGAACATATTACTTCGCTAATGTATAGAATAATTGACGTTCACAAAAACGACTATGTTCTAGATGCAGCATGTGGATCAAGAGGATTTTTAGTTAAGTCAATGAGTAACATGATTAAAGAAGCTGGAGGCATTAATACTAGCAAAGCCCAAAAAATTAAAAGTAATCAACTATATGGTATAGAGTTTGATAGAGAAATTTTTGCGCTGGCTTGTGCAAATATGCTAATTCATAAGGATGGCAAAACCAATCTAGAGCAAATGGATTCTAGGTCAGCTAAAGCGGGTGAATGGATTAGAAATAAGAAAATTACAAAAGTGTTAATGAATCCTCCTTTTGAAAGAAAATATGGGTGTTTAAAAATCGTTGAAAATGTTTTAGAAATTTTCCACAACATACAATTTGAGCTTTTATATTACCAGATAAGAAATTAGAAAAAGATAAAAGCGATTTAATTTTAAAGAAGCATCGATTGCAAAAAATTATTAAATTACCAGAAAAAGTCTTTTCAGAAGGAATTACTACATCTATTTTTGTTTTTGAAGCGGGAGTACCTCAAAATGGAAGAGAAATTTTTGGCTGTTACATTGAAGATGATGGTTTAGAAACAGTAAAAAATCAAGGAAGACATGATATAAAAGATAGGTGGCAGGAGATAGAAAATAAATATGTAGATGTTATTCATAAACAAAGTGGAGATGATAGCATCCAATGGATTAATCCAAAAGAGCATTTAAGTTATCAAATGCCTGAAAAAGCATTTGAAATATATGAAGAGGATTTTACGAAAACAGTAATGGATTATATTATGTACGAAAATAAAATTAATGTAAAAGAATTTACAGATAATTTAATTGAAAAAGTGATGTATTCAAGTGATATTAAGATGAAAGGTAATGATATTGTTATTAACATAAAAGGCGGAGATAAGAAAAATGAACAAAATTGATACTACAAAATGGGGAGGGTTTGTTGTGGGAGAATTATTTGATATTCACCCGACAAAGGCATATAAAATGAACAATAGTATATTAATGGAAAATAATGGATGCAATGAAGTTATTGTTAATTCAAGTTTTAATAATGGTGTAGGAGGATATACTAATCAACCAAATACTGAGAAGGGCAATATTATAACTTTTAGTGATACTACAAGTTCTGATTCAATTTTTTATCACAAAAAACCTTTTGTTGGATATCCACATGTACAAGGGATGTATCCAATAGGAAAATATAAAGATTGCTGGAACCAATATTCATATTTATTTTTTGTAACTGTTTTTAAAAATAGAGCGATTGATTTAAATTATAATTACGTAAACAAATTTACAAGAGAAGCTGCTAGTAGAATGGTATTAAAATTACCGATTAATAGTACAAATGAATTGGATTTCCAATTTATGGAAGCATATATTAAGAGGCTAAAAAGTAAGATGTCTAAGTCTATAATAAATATATTTAATAACAAATATGTTCAAAAGGAATTTGACACATCTAGTTGGAAAAGATTTCACTTATATGATATATTTGAAATTGATGCAGGAACAAAATTAGACAAAATAGCTATGAGGTTTGATAATCCTACAATTAACTTTGTTGGAAGGTCAAGCATTAATAATGGAGTTACAAGTTGTGTTGACGAAATAAAAAATTATAAACCATATAGTGCTGGAAATTTAACATTAGTTCTAGGAGGAGCTTATTTAGGAGCATGTTTTGTACAAGAAAAGCCTTTCTATACAAGTCAGAATGTAGTAATACTTATTCCAAAATTTGATATGTCATTTAATACTAAACAATTTATAGCTACAATTATTTTTAAAGAAGGTCAAACACATTATAAAGCTTTTGTTGATGAATTGAATAGACATATAAAAACTGACTTTTCGATTTGTTTACCGGTAAAGAAAAATGGATGTATAAACTACGAATATATAGATACATTTATGAAAAGTGTAAAGGAAAATGCGATTTCACACTTTAAAGCTTTTGATGCTATAAAGGGGAATAGAAATATTATAAATTTATAAGGAGATTATAATTTTAAAAGAAAAAATTTTTATTGAGGGTGCATTGATGCATAAATAGCAAATTTGAAGATAATTGCCAGTAATTACATCTAAATTTTTTTTGATTAATATGTTAAGCATAAAAGTAAATAAAAATATAGTGAAATTAAAAAGAATACATATAAAAAATTTTATTACTCATAACCCGTTGAAATCTACTATGAATAGGTGAAACACTAAAATGATTTAAACTTACAGTAGCAATGGATTGAAAGAAATTTAATTTGAATATAATTAATATAAAATATAAAAGTGGGGACAATTTGGGGACAGTCCCCTCATTTTTATGCAATAAATAGCATATTTAAGCATTGCTAATTTATATAAAATTTAAAATTCAAAAAGTAATTTTTGAGAATTTTGAAAAGAGTTTTTATTGATACAATCATTATATAAAATCATAGATTTCTATAATGATTTATACGAGCAATTTCTCTAAAACTTGACCTGCTTCTTTATTATGTGATTGTACTGGATGTACATAGAAGTTTAAGGTAGTAGTTATTTGAGCATGCCCTAATCTTGATGCTACAACAGCCACATCTACATTTTTAGATATAAGCAAAGTAGCATTTGTGTGCCTAAGACCATGGAAAGTAATTTTTGGCAAATTATTCTTTTCAATAAAAGAACGAAACCAATCTGTAACTGTATCAGGATGCATAGGACTTCCATTCCATGTAACAAATAGCCTATTAGAGTTAATCCATAAGTTACCACATTTTTCTTTTTCAGCTTCATACCAAGTTCTGTATTTTTTTAGAATATTGATAACTATATCAGGAATTCCAACTTCTCTAATTGAACTTTGTGTTTTAGGATTTTTTACGAAAATGCCTTTTTCAGATGTATATTGGCTTGCCTTAGTAATATGTACAAATCCATTATCAAAATCGATATCCGACCATTCTAAGCCCAATACTTCGCCTCTACGCATACCAGTAAACAATGTTAAAATTACAATAGTTTGAAATTTAATTTCTTCATGTTCTAAAGCTTCTAATAATTGTTTACATTGAATATCATCATAATATTTGATTTGAGGTCTTTGGTGTTTAGGTGGTTTGACTCTATCTGCTGGATTATAAGGTATTATTTGCCAATATACTGCATTTTGCAACATAGCATGTAGTAAACGATGATGCTCAAGTATTGTTTTAGATGATAGACTTTTCATTACGGTTTTTCCATTATTATTTTTACATCTTTTTAACTGATGATCTTTTGAAAGATAATCATAGAAATTCATAATGTGAGTTGGTTTTATATTAGACAATTTAAAATGTCCAAAGTAGGGAATAATTCGAGTGTTTAACATTCCTTTATATCTTTCATAAGTTTTTGGAGCTAATTCTTTTGAACCGTAATTTTTAGACCATAAATCTGTAAATTCTTTAAATGTCATTGAAGAGTTTTGTAAAACAATACCGTTTTCAATTTCATAAACAAAATTTACAAGTTCTTTATCTGCCTCACGTCTACTATTTGCTTTGATGCTTTTGGTGTACCTAATTCTATTTCCATAACTGTCAAAGCCATGTGATACAATTAATCTCCATGAGTGTTTGCCTCTCTTTTCAAGATACCCTGCCATTACTTTTTTCACCTCCTTTCAAGTATAACTATGGCAAGGATTTTTATATAAATTTAATTAAAGATATTTAAAAACTTCTTCAGGATATAATATCTTATTACCATTTTTAAAGTCATTAATATTAATCCAGGTAGCTTTGCTCTGTCCATTATCATCATTAACTATGTATTCATCTTTATAATCTTTATCTGCTAAATCAATTTTATAGTATAAAACTAATTCATGAGCATTTTTACCTTCATAAGTAAATATATTTTCAGAAATTCCTAAAAAGTTTTTTATTATAATATTAGTATTAATTTCCTCTAAAAATTCTCTTTTTAACGCATCAGTACTTTTTTCTAAAAATTCAATTCCTCCACCTAAACATCTGTAAAAAGTTTGATTTTTTGAATGGTCATACCCTTCACTAACGAGTAATTTGTCATTTTTTATCGCAAGACCCAAAACTATTGGTCTTATTTCTTTGAATTTGTTCATAAAATTAACCTTCCTTTTATAATTTTTTACATTTAAATTCTAGTATTTTCCAAGTCCTATTCCATTTTCTAAGAATACTTTTATTTGTGTTATTATGTGAGGAATATTATAATTTCCTCCAAATTTATCATTGTCTAGCAATTTCTTATCAAGTACAATCCATACTAGTTTGTTTTTTTCTTCAACCAATTTCACATTTTGCTTTAAAATTCCATAATATACTTGTAGATTATTTCCATATTTAAAATAATTTAAATCCATAAAATGGTCTAATTCAATATCGTTTTTACTTATTCCTGTTTCTTCAAATAATTCTCTATATGCTGCTTCATCATTAGATTCACCTTCTTCAACTTTTCCACCAACAAAATTATATTTTCCCTTATATGGCTCTTTAGCTCTAATGCAGAAAAGTCCTTTGCTTAAATCTGTATTAAACACAACTATTAAATTTAACTTTCTCATATTCAGCTCCTGTATTATTTTTATTTTCTAAATTCTTTATTTAATTCTTTTTCTTCCTCTAAATTTCTTTTTTCTTCATCAACATATTCTAAATAGATTTTATCGTTAAAAGCTCCTTTTTTATCTGATTTATATTTCATAACTTTATATACTTCATCCATTTTGTAACCTTTCAATTTCATTATAGCATATATAACTTCCAATAAATCACCTAGTTCTTCAATGCTATTTTCTTCAATAAATTCATTTGCTTCTTCTATAACTTTTTTGTTTAATTCAGATAAATATTCCTTATCATCGAGAATTCTATATTTACTTTTTCTACCTGGTTCACTATCTATGTTTTCAGGAATTATATCTCTAACCAGCTTATTATATATATATCTAAATCCATTACTAATTAAAGATATTTTTATTCCAACAACACCATATTGTTTTTCTTCAACAGGGTTATAATATTGATACATAGAGGATGTTTTCCTCTTTATTTCTTCTTTATCATGAAACAATTTTTTAAATAAGCTTTCAAATGTGCTATCTTTATATAAATCTAATACATTTACGAGGATAGTTTCTTTTAAATCAGGTAATTTAGAAAATTCAATTTGATCACCTATTTTAATTTTACTTCTCTTTTCATCATACAGTCTAAATTCTATTGTTTTAGTGCCATTTTTAATTCTTTCAAATGGACTTTCTTTTAATTTCATTTTATGTATCAAAGTTACCATCTTCTTTCAATTTATTTTTTTATCCATAAATACATACCAGTAATTTTGTCTGGCTTATATTTAAAACCAGCTTTTTCATAGAAAGCTTCATTTCCAGCAGTAGGAGTTAATTCTATTTGCATTTTTTCTCCTTCGTTTACATTTGTTTCAATTAATCTTTTTAATTCGTTTGTAATTTTTAAACCGATTCCATGTCCTTGAAATTCTGGTTTTACACAAATGTCTGTTAAAACACAAACAATGCTATAATCACCAACTACTCTACCTATGCCAGCTAGTTTTCCATCAACAGTAGCTTTTACCATATACATAGTATTTTTTAAAGCTTTTTCAACTTGTAACTTAGAATATGTTTTCCAACCCACAGACTTTACCATTTCTAAAAATTCATTAATAGAAAAAGAGTAATCTAACTGTATATTCATATGATACCTCCTATATTTGTTTAGAAACAATCATATCTCTAATAATATAATCATTTTTTTCATAGAAATTTAATCCTTTTTTATTTGGACCAAAGACTTCAATATTGATTCTTTTACAATTAATACTTTTAAAGTATTCTTCCATTTTTTCTAATAAATTTTTTCCAACTCCTTGTCCACGTGCATCATTCCTTACTACTAATTCGAGTATAGCACCTGTTTTAGCACAATCATTTGTTAATTTGTCAATGTCATCCTTTTCTTCAACTATTCCTATAATTAGACCTATAAGAATGTTATTTTCTATAGATAAATAAATTTTACCATTTTGCTGCATTACTTTTTGTTTATCAATTTTGAACATATTTTCTCTATATTCAGAAAGCAATATCTGCGTGTGCCAATTATCTATATCAATTAAATAGTTTTGCAATTCTACTAACAAGTCTTTAATTTGTTCATCATAAATTGAATCATATTCTATAATCATTGTAATCCTCCAATAATTAATATTTTTTTCTAGTTTCTTCAAGCCATTGCTTAAATTGTTCTTCAGTCTTTAATCCATTTTTAATATCTTGTTTAAATATATTTGCTTCTTCTTTCCACTTTTCATATTTTTCTAAATACATTGGAATATCAGGATTTCTATTTGCTAACATCTTTTTCGCAGATAAAGTTTTTCTGTATAAAGCAGTTACTTCATTTTTTTTTAATTTATCATTGTAAGTTATCATTGCTCCAATTTCTTGGCATGTTTTACCGTGTTCATATATATTATTGCAATATAGTGTATTTTTTTTTGAAGAAGGAATAAAGTATTTACCACAATTTTTACATACATATATTGGAGTATCATTTTTTATTAACTCTAAAAGAGTTATAAAACAAGCAGTCTCAATTGTATGGCAGTTAAAGCTGAAAGATAGGTAAATGTCATTATCATACTTTTTAGAATCACTTTTTAATTCTTTTGCAATAATTTTTGCATTTTCTTCAAGACTATTTTTGGCATGGCATAAAGAAGAAGGTGTTAGATTCTTTATGGGCTCTATATCGTACGAAAGAGTAATAAATTGACTTAATTCTAAATATAAATCAATATAATCATAATCCGCATATTTATAGATATAAAATCTATCAGCAATAGAAAAATCATTTAAATAATCTAAATTTGATAGGTTATTTATAAAATTAATTAATTTCTTAAATTCAGATTGATATTTTATTAGAATTTTCTTTCGTTTTTCAAAAATTTTTTTGCAGACTATAATAAAATCATTTTCAGTTAAAAAAATATTTTTTTTATCATTAGTAATATTTAAATTGATATATTTATTAAATGGGTTGCTAGGTCCTTTGTTAACATCATAAAAGTCTATTCCTGGTATTCCATATTCACGTACAAACTCTATAAAGCAATTAAAATCAGTAAAATCATAATTTACAAATTTTAATAAAAGAGTTCCTAATTCATTTGCTTCGCTAACAAAATCAGATTTATATAATTTACAAAGACTATTAGAATAGTTAGAAAGATATTTTTTATATTCTTTTTTAGTTTTAAAGTCATCTTTTTCTTTTAGTATTGTGTATGAGTCATTATCTTTATTATATGATGCATATACAATACTAAAAGAATCTCTTGTAAAAAATTCTTTATTGTTTGAGATACTCAATTTCATATAATAAATTGTAGACACAATATCAAACTTCATATAAGCCTCCTTGTTAACAATTACAAAAGAATAATAAATGTTGCTAATTTATATCATTTATCAATTTAACATATTGACTTACATAAAATTAGCAATTAAAATACAGTCAATAAACTTGTTAACAAGATTATACATAGTTAAATAAAAAAAGTCAATATAAAACCTTAAATTTATTTAACTAATGCGAATAGGAGGTGATAATTATGTCAGT